>JAJZSH010000152.1:6556-7377 GCA_021822005.1 Deltaproteobacteria bacterium
CTTTCTGGCCAACGGCCAGCCGGAGATCATGCTGCCGGCCGCGCCGGAGAAACCGGTACGGCTGCGTCTGGTCAACGGCTCTTCCACCACCTATTTTCATTTGGAATTCGCCGGCGGGCCCATGACCATTGTCGCGGCCGACGGCCAGGAGGTGGAGCCGTTGAGCGAGCAGCGGCTGCTCATGGCCGTGGCCGAGACCTACGATGTGCTGGTCCAGGTGCCGGCCGGCGGGGCCTATGAGTTCCGGGCCACGGCCCACGACGGCTCGGGCTTCGCCTCGGTCTGGCTCGGTGAGGGGGTGCTTCGCCCGGCGCCGGAGGTGCCGCGGCCGAACCTGTATCACACCATGGGCCATGTTGGCCTCAAGGAGGTGTTCGCCCTCACCCCGGCCGGGGCCATGGGCATGGATGACGAGGCGGTGGCGGCCGGTCGTTTCGACCAGCCCGGGATGATGGAGATGCCCGGCATGGCAACGATGGCTGCAATGCCGGAGCACGCCGCCATGGACCATCCGCCCGCAGCTCCGGCCAGCGGGCCGGACCACGGGGCCATGCCCGGGATGTCGCCCGCGCCGGCCATGGCGCAAGGCCACGGCGGCCATGCCATGCCGCCGCTGTCCCCGATGGACCCCAGCGGCAAAAAGGGCGCGGCCGACTTCACCCTGCTCGGCGCCGATGCCGCAGCCGCCCCGGCATTGGCCATGGACGGCATGGACCCGCGCCGCCCCTGGCCGCCCTATGCCCGGCTCCGCGCCGATCATCCCACCGCTTTCCCGCCGGACAAGCCCGTCCGCGAGATCCGCCTCACTCTGGACGGCGACA
>JAJZSH010000153.1 GCA_021822005.1 Deltaproteobacteria bacterium
GCCGGTGCGCGCCTCCTTGAGCTCGGTCTGCAAGCCGCGGCAGATCACCTTTTCGTGCGCCTCGCCCTCGCCGTACTCCAGCAGCATGTGCTTTTCAAAGACGAGCTGAATATCGCTGCCGCTCTCAGGCAGAAAGATGGTGCCGCCGCGTTCGTCGCTCTTGAACCAGAGCCAGGTCAGGAACTCCTGGCCTAAGAAACGCTTTTCCTCGATGAGATCGACTAAATCCATGATGATTCCTAGACGAAGATTACGGGAGCGACCTCGGCCAGGGCCGGGCGCGCCTCGGCGGGCAGCAGATGTTCGGCCACCAGGTACGGCACCTGGAGCATGAGGCCGAGGCCGAAGGCTTCGCGGAAAAACTCCTCGAAGACCTCCTGCGCCTTCTGGTTGGTGGAGAAGAAGAGCACCGTGCCCTCGGCCAGGTTCCAGCACATGTCGTAGACCGCCGGCACCGGCAGCGCCTTCTTCATCAGCGAGAGGGTGACGTTCTCCTTGATCTCCATGCGCTGGGCGCGACTCAATCGCGGCACCTGCTTCATCTTCTTCACCCGCTCCTCCTCCTTCATGCAGAACTTGTTGAGCACCTTGGAGGAGACCTTGCGCTCGTCGATCCGCATGGCAAGCACGATATAGTCGCCGGCCGCATAGGAGGCATAGACAAAGGCACTGTCGAACATGTTGGAGACCGAGACCCAGCCCACCGACCGCTCCTCGAAGGATTCGTCGATGTCGCGGAAGGCGTGGCGGGCAATGCGCTCGGCCGCGACCTCCCAGAGATTTTCCGGCACCTCGCCTTCCACCGCATAGCGGACAAAGCTGGCCGACCGTGACAAAAGGCCCATGGACTTCCTCGTTCTTGAGAATGGGAACCGGTGCGGCATTCCCGCCACCGGACCCACGACAATGTCTTGTTTTTATGGACAAAAACCGACTTGACCAGCCACCCGATGGCGCGCCGGTCAGGTTTGACAAGATATAGCAGACATCCGGCAGCCGAACAAGCACTTTGAGGCAGTCCCGCCGGCCGCGGCCAGTCGGCGGGGCTGCCTGTGGCGACGACGCCGACAACAAGGATGGGCGGATTTGTCAAAAGCACCAAACCCCGGCGGCCGGGAACACGAAAACAACGCCCTCCCGACCTTGGCCAATCGGCGGTGCAGCTTGTGACAACGCCGACAATGCTTGACACATCAAATCGACTATTGTAAAAGAGCGTTTTCTGTGATAAAGGGGGTCGTTAACTCAGTCGGTAGAGTATCTGCCTTTTAAGCAGAGAGTCGCGCGTTCGAGTCGCGCACGACCCACCAGCACCAAGGTCCCCATCGTCTAGTCAGGTCCAGGACACCGGCCTTTCACGCCGGCGACACCGGTTCAAATCCGGTTGGGGACGCCAGCAATTTCAAGGGATTAGCCGTTCTTCGGCTAGTGTTTAATTGCAAAAATCATCGATAGATGTATACTAATGGCAACCCTATCCCAAGGAGGTTGCCATGGCCAGAAAAGCACCAATACCAAATTGCTCAGAGGAAGACCGGCGCACAATTGACGAGTGGGCCAGCAGTCGTACATTGGAGGCGCGATTGGTAGAGCGAGCCAGGATCATAAAAGGATGCCTGGCAGGAGTGCCCGTCGGCCAGCTTGCGAACGAATTGAATATCCGACCGAATACCGTCATTGAATGGCGCAAGCGATTTGATGAACAAGGGATCAAGGGACTCCATGACCGCCCTCGATCTGGTAAGCCACGGACGTACGATAGTTCGCTTCGCGATCGGATTTTGAAAACACTGGAGCAGTTGCCGCCAAAGGGCCAGGCAAAATGGGATGGAGCCGCGTTGGCCGCCCACCTTGGAGTCTCGGATGACGCTATATGGCGCGTGTTGCGCAAGGAGGGCATTTGCCTCTCTCGCCAACGCAGCTGGTGCGTCAGCACTGACCCCGAGTTCTCAGTCAAAGCGGCTGACATCGTGGGTTTATACCTCAATCCGCCCGAGAAGGCTTTGGTGATCTCGATTGATGAGAAACCGAGCATTCAGGCGCTCGAGCGGACGAGGGGATATGTGTGCACGAGCAACGGCAAGATCGTCCAAGGGCTGAGAAGTACATACAAACGTCACGGGACCTTGAATCTTTTTGCGGCGCTCAATGTGGCTACCGGGGCAATCCATACGCAAGCCACGAAACTCAAGCGGCGGGTGGAATTTTTGGAATTCATGGATCATCTCTTGTCGGAACTGCCGGTGGACAGAGAAATCCATGTCATCCTCGACAATTATTGCATCCACAAGCGAAATGAAGAGTGGCTGGCTGCTCATCCGAATGTCACCTTTCATTTCACCCCAACTTCTGCAAGTTGGCTCAATATGGTGGAGATATGGTTCGGCATTCTGTCGCGTAAAGCTCTCAAAGGAGCCAGCTTTCGAAGCATTGACCAGCTCCGCGAAGCTATTGAAGCCTTTGTTGAGGCATATCAGCCGAAAGCAAAACCTTTCGTTTGGCGAAAGCGCGAGGTCAAAGGCAGTCAGCTGAAAAATACTATTATAAACTTATGCAATTAGACACTAGTGCCGGTTATTCTTGGCCACGGAGGAAAGGCAGTAAAAGCCACCTTCCTACTCGACACAGGATGCACGGGGCTTTTGCTTCACCCCAATGTAGCCATGATGATCAACCCGAGGAGGGTTGGAACGGGAAAATCAATCATTGCCAACGGACAAGAGGTGCCGACGGACTTTTGCGTTATCGACTTTATCCAAGTCGGACCATTCGTAGAAAGAAATTTGGAGGTCTCAACACATCACGTTCAACACCTCGACAAGCACGACTATCATGGCCTGCTTGGTATGGCCTTCCTCAAAAAACACCCCTTCCAAATCGATCTGGAACGAAGGGTTATCAGGTGGTTGTAATCCCTTATTGGCGTTGACTTTCTCCGGCAAATGAATTACATTGTAATTCACACGCAAGGGAGGAAACTATGTCGGCAAACGCATTGGTTCAGGCACGAGTGGATGAGGCTGTAAAAAAAGAGGCGGCGAACGTATTGGCCAGAATGGGCCTAACCGTTTCGGATGCTGTGCGGTTGTTGCTCACCAAGGTGGCCAGAGAGCACACCCTGCCCTTCGACGTGAGAACCCCGAATGCCAAAACCAAGGCAGCGATGCAGGAGCTTGAGGTCGGAAAGGGAAAGCGCTTCAAGAACGTCAAGGACTTGATGGCCGACCTGAATGCGGACGATTGAGCGTTCTTCCGCGTTCAAGCGGGACTACAAGCGTGAGGCGAAAGGGCCATACCGGTCAACGCTGGAAGACGATCTTGTTGATGTGTTGACCGCGTTGGCGAACGACCAGCCACTTGAAGAAAAATACCGCGATCATGCGCTCGTGGGCGAATGGATGGGATACCGTGAATGTCACATCAAGCCCGACCTGTTGTTGATATACAAGAAGCCAGACGCCAAAACGCTACGATTGGCGCGGCTCGGTTCTCATTCAGAGCTTGATCTGTAATTCTCCAAATCAAAACTTGGTGCCCTCTTTGGTGGCTTTCTTGGTGGCTTTTGCAGAAGGAAAACAACCGGAATCGCCACAAAGGAAGCGAAAATCACAAGGAAAACACCAAAGGTAAAGACCTTTCACGCCGGCGACACCGGTTCAAATCCGGTTGGGGACGCCAGCAAAACCCTTAGGGAGTCAACGCTTTTCAGTTGACTCCCTAATTTTATTTCAGCTGCAAGCGGTGAGAAGAACTACAACGTCAACTCACCCAAAAGGGCAGCCAAAATAAACAATCACGCCGCTGGCTTATGTTCTTTGAGCCCGTCGCGCAACACGCCGTTGATGCGGGTTTGCCAGCCGCGCCCTGTGGCCCGGAATGCATTCACAACTTCCGGGGCAAGCCTGATATTGACCGCCTTTTTTGCCGGGATTTTCCCTGGTCCGCGCTGACCAGGGCGGTGCTTGGGCAACACCGCCAACAATTCCGCCGGCAACGCCTCAGCGACAGACTTGAAGTGCTTGAGGTCTTCTGCCGTCAGTTCGCGGACTTCGCCATTCTTGTCAGTCAAGGGTGAGCGCTTTGCCATACCCTCCTCCCGACACCTCACGGATAATGGATATACCGACAACGCATTGTTTACACGAGAATTTTTTCATTGCGATGGCTCATTATCCAAAGGCAGTGATAATTGAGACGCTGCCTCGGCATCGCTTTCCGGCATGGGCTTCATTGTAGCACGCCGGGGTGAGAGAGGGAACTACAACGGGAATCAGCCAGCCGGTTGATTCCCTTTTTGTTGCCCCGCCTGGCCGGCCCGCCATAGCAGGCCGCCATGCCGCGAATCTCCTCCTGCACCGCGCCGATCAACGCCTTGGGCGCCAGCACCTCGACCTCGCTTCCCCAGGAAAGGACCCAACGCTTGATCGCGGCGAGGTCGCCGGCCGTGAGGGTAAGGGTCACGCTGCCGTCGCGGTGGCGCGCCAGCTGCTGCTCCGGCTGCCAGACCCGTTCCAGGACGTAAGGTGCGGCCGCGGCAACAAAGCGCAGCCGCACCCGGTATTGCCCGGTTCCCCTGCCCAGCCCGAAGCTCCGGGCCACCACCGCGGCCGGGTCGAAATCCGTTGGCACCACGAAGGAATCACTCCGCACCACTGCCTCGCTGATGCGCGACAAGGCGAAGTTGCGCACATCTCGGCGCAGGTGGCAGTGGCCGATGAGATACCACGCCCCCTGGTGGCGCAACACGTGATAGGGGTCCACCGCCCGGATTTCCGGGGCGGCGGCGCCGGGCTTTTGGTAGGCGAGGCGGAGGGTGCGGCTCTGCGTAAGCCCGGCGGCCACCGCCGCCCAGACCGCGGGGTTGATGGTGGTTTGCTGCTCGGGCAGCACCGAGATGCGGCTGTCGAGCCAGGCCGCATCGAGGGAGACCCGTTCGGGCAGCGACTGCTCGATCTTGCGGAACAGGGCGGCGAGCTTGTCGTAAATCGGGGTGTTGCGGTACTGCTCCAGCCCCTTGTGGGCGATGGCAAGACCGAAGAGATCGCCCTCGTTCAGGTGGATGGCGGGCAGGGCGTAGCTCTCCTCGGTGTAGAAGTAGCCCTTGCGCTGCGGATCATAGGCAATGGGCGACTCCCAGTGGAGCCGCAGGTAGTCGATATCGCGCAGGATGGTCTTGCTGCTCACCTCGTACTCGGCGGCGAGAGTGGTGCAGTTGGCCAGCCGGCTGCCCTGCATGCCGCTGCGGATGGCGCGGTCGATGAAGAGCAGCCGGGCGAACTGGGATTTATTTTCCACCATTTTAGGATGCCTCCTCCATTTTTTTTTCGACCTGGGACACTCTATGTCCCAGGTCATACCCTACACTGGGGTCATGCACAAAGGCAACCACGAATCACGGCAGACAACGGAGGAAAAGATGATCACCCTGGGCATGATGCAGCGGCAAGCGGAAGAGGGGCGGTGCGCCCGGTGCGGGCAGCAGGAAGGAAGGGGCATGACGGCGCACAACGCCGCGCTCGTCCGGGATGCGCGGTGGCAGGCGGAAACCCTGGAGCAGTACCTCCAGATCCCCACCTTCCGGCGGCAGGGCAAGCGGTTGTCGTGCCGCTAGCCGCCCGGCGGCAGACTCTGCTCGTCGGCCAGCCGCCGGTTATTTCAGCCGCAGGACGGTCTGGTACAACTCGTTGGCCGTGGTGATCGAAACCGAGTTCGCCTGAAAAACGCGCTGGGTCATGACCAGCTCGGCAAACTGCTGGCCGAGATCGACATTGGACATCTCCAGGGTATTGCCTTGAACGTTACCGAAACGCCCCTCGCCGGGCACCCCGGAAATCAGGGCACCGGCCGCGCCGGTGGCGGCAAAAAGATTGCCGTCCAGCGATTCCATGCCCTCGAGGTTGGCAAAATCGGCCAGGACCAGCTGGGCCTGGTCAACCTGCTGGCCATTGCTGTACAATCCGGCAATGACACCGTGCTTGCCGACGGAGACATTCTCCAGATAGCCCTTGCCGAAGCCGTCCTGCTGCTGGAAAAGGGTGAGCGGCGGACTGGCGTAATTGGTGGTCCCGATGGCGGCCAGATTGTAGCGGTCATCCGCGGTTACGGCAAACGACGCACCATCAACACCAAAACACTGGGCCAGATTCGGGTTGGTGGCCGGGGTATCGCCCGCGGCATCCTGATAGGTGATGCTGGCGATCGCGAGCTGGCTCCCACCGATCACCCGGTCTGTGAGGCGTAACTGCCCATCGACGATAGCGGCATCACAATTGAACGTGTTGGAAAGCGCGGTAAGCAGGTCGCCGATCTGGTCGTCCGGGCCGGCAGAAACCGGATTGCCGTTGGCATCGAACCCGGTGAAGAAATCCACGGTATAGGCCAGGGAGACAGGGTTCCCGTCGCCATCGGTGCCGGTGAAGGTGATGACATCGCCGTCCCGCACCCGGTTGCCGGCCTGGTCATAGGCCTGATCCCAGAGGGTGACGGCGGAGGCGTACGCCTCATCGCTCGTTACCGCGGACTTCATGGCCGCGCCGGGGCTTTCGATGCGCTGCGGCAGCGGGTCGGTGCCGAAATTCAGGGTGCAGGAAAGATTGTTGCCGCTGCCGCTCACGTTGTAGGCAAAAGAATAATTCCCCTCCCCGCGGCCCAGGGTGATCTGACTGCCCAGGGTGCCATCCGGTGCCACATCCCAGCAGTCGATCCCGTTCAATTCGCCCGAGACATTGAAAAGCAATTTCCCGTAGAGCAGGGCGCCGGCACCCGTCTCCGTCCCGGTATACCGGGTGGCGGTAGTGCCGATCAGCCGGCGGTCCAAGGCCGGGTCACAGGTGAGCAGGAACTCCTGTTCATCGGGGTTGGCGGTGTTGTCGAAATAAAGGGTCAGATCAAACTGGGAGCCGGTGTCGTCATAGGCCGCGATGATGGTGTGATAATCAAAGTCCGTAGCGGCAAGCGGCCCTGCCGGATTGGCGCCGTTCCAGGCCGCATAGAGCGGGCTATCGGTGGCCTCTGTCTGGCCGCTATTCTGCAGATTCAGGGCCACGGTGAGGCTTTCCGTGGCCTTGGGCGGTGATTCGCGCCGGATCACGATATCCTCGATGGTGGTCCCGGGGGTTCCGGTGGCATTCATGTTATAGCCCTGAACAAAATAGCCCTGGGGAGAGACCAGATTCAGTTCCACAGGATTGACCACGCCAAGGGCGCCGGCCAGCCGGAATTGGCCATCCCGGGTGTACATCTCGGTCGCCGCCTGCAAGGGATCGCGCAGCATGAAAAACCCCCGCCCGGCAATGGCCATATCGGTGGCGCGACTGCTGGTCTCGAACTGCCCGACCCGAAATG
>JAJZSH010000154.1 GCA_021822005.1 Deltaproteobacteria bacterium
ACCCTTGGGACGCGGCCCATTATTTGTTGTAATCGCACAAAGACGCGACATTCCGTCATTCCGGCGAAGGCCGGAATCCAGTGTTTTCGAACAGTTGCAGCAAGGCTGGACCCCGGCCTTCGCCGGGGTGACGAGTTGTTACGAGGCCATCACTTTTACGAGTTCATCTTTATTTAATAAAGGGCAGGATAGCCTTGAAAGCCGGGGTGCCTGCCTTGTGCAGCCATTCGTAGATGATCATCTCCGTATTGGCGACGATCCCGCCGACCTCGCTGAGCCGGGCAAGGCCGGTCTGATAGTTCTTCTCAACCCTGGAGGCCACACCATCGGCGGGCACCCACATCCGGTAGCCCTGCAGGAGGCCGCCCAGCACCGTCTGGTAGATGCAGATATGGGTTTCCACCCCGCAGACCACGATGGTGTTTATCTCCCTTGGCAATCTTTTCGCCGCCTCGGCAATGGCCTCATTATCAAAACAGCCGAATTCCAGCTTATCGAGCGGGACAACCGCGCCCAGCTCGGCCTGAATCTCCGGGAGCAGCGCGCCGATCCGCGCCACATACTGGGTGGTGGCAAGCACGGGAACACGGAGGATGTTGGCCGCCTTCATAAGCAGCGCCGCGTTTTTCACCACCTCGTCCCTGGCCGGGATGGCCTGCATCATCCGGTCCTGGATATCCACCACCAGCAGGGCGCATTGTTCCGGCGCCAGACGGTACAGTTTTTCGCTCATCGCCTCCTCCTTTCTCACTCAAAAATCAGTCTGTGTATTTCCTTGTATCTGGAAAAATGTATTGCAAAGAACCATTATTTATCCATACTTAAGAAAATTCTCAAGAACTCTTGTAACTAGTTTCCATCCGGAAACGAGCAATTTCGTTCGAGAGCAAGGCGCGAGGAAGACGAAAAAGCGGAGCGTACATATGGTACGTGAGCATTTTTCGGCGACTGAGCAACGCAGCAATCGGGCGAAAGGGCCGTTTCCGGATGGGCACTATCTATCCAGTTCAAGACAAAGAAACCCAGGGTAACCCCGAACTGTAACTGTTCAGCAGCGCCGCTTCGCTGCTGAACAGTTAAAAACTCTTCAGCGCACCAGCCGGATACCACAGCCCATGAGCCAATATTTCCGCATCGCCCAAGTCCTTAAAGAACAACCCATCGGCCAGGCCGTGGAAATACGCGGCTGGGTCCGCACCCGCCGGGACAGCAAGGGTTTTTCCTTTCTCGAGGTCAATGACGGCTCCTGCCTGGCCAACCTCCAGGTCATTGCCGAAGAGAGCCTGCCCCGGTATCAGGAGGATATCCTCCGCCTCACCACCGGCTGCGCGGTGCGGATCAGCGGCCGGCTTGCCGCCTCGCCGGCCAAGGGCCAGGCCGTGGAACTCAAGGGTGCCGAAGTCGAGGTCTACGGCTGGGCCGACCCGGAAACCTATCCCCTGCAAAAGAAACGGCATTCCTTTGAGTTCCTGCGGGAAATCGGCCACCTGCGCCCGCGCACCAACAGTCTTGGCGCCGTGGCCAGGGTGCGGAGCGCCCTTTCCTTTGGTGTGCACCGGTTTTTTCAGGAGCAGGGCTTCCAGTACATCCATACCCCGATCATCACCACCAGCGACTGCGAAGGCGCGGGCGAGATGTTCACCGTCACCACCCTGGACCTGAACAACATTCCCCGCAAGGATGGGTGCCCTGATTTCAGCGAGGATTTCTTTGGCCGCCAGGCGAGCCTCACGGTGAGCGGCCAGCTGGAGGCGGAGATCTACTGCCTGGCCCTGGGCAACGTCTACACCTTCGGCCCCACCTTCCGGGCGGAAAACTCCAACACCAGCAGGCATCTGGCCGAGTTCTGGATGATCGAACCGGAGATGGCCTTCTGCGATCTTGCCCAGGACATGCTGGTGGCGGAAGCGTTCATCAAATACCTGGTGCAGTATGCCCTGGACCATTGCCCGGACGAGATCGAGCTCTTTGCCAATTTCGTGGACAAGGGGCTCAAGGCCAGACTGGCCGCGGTGCTGGACCGGGATTTCGCCCGGATCACCTACACCGAGGCCATCGACCGGCTCAAGGCCTGCGGGAAAGAATTCAATTTCCCGGTGGCCTGGGGCACGGATCTCCAGTCGGAACACGAGCGCTACCTCTGCGAGGAGGTCTTCAAGCGGCCCCTCATCGTCAGCGACTACCCCAAGTCCATCAAGCCCTTCTACATGCGGGTCAATGACGACAACACCACCGTGGCCGCCATGGACATCCTGGTGCCGGGCATAGGCGAGATCATCGGCGGCAGCCAGCGGGAAGAACGCTGCGACAGGCTGGTCAAACGCATCGAGGAGATGGGCCTCAACCCGGAGGATTATGACTGGTACCTGGACCTGCGGAGGTATGGCACAGTACCCCACGCCGGTTTTGGCCTGGGCTTTGAACGCCTCATCCAGTTCGTCAGCGGCATGGCCAACATCCGCGAGGTGATCCCCTTTCCGCGCACCCCTGGCTCGGCCTTGCTGTAGGCCGAAACATGGGAGAAGATATCCGGTCCGGCCGCATCTATGGCCATGCGCGGTACACCGCCCTCTACGACCTGGAGCTGGGGAATTTCCGCGAAGATCTGGCCTTTTATCGCCGACACCTGCCCGCCAACCCCTGCGCCATTCTGGAACTGGGCTGCGGCACCGGCCGGGTCAGCCGGGCCCTGGCCGCGGACGGCCATCGGCTGACCGGCATTGATCTCTCCTTCCCCATGCTTGCCGCAGCAGGTCTTGCCGCACCGGCACCCGCACCGCATTACGCCTGCATGGATATGACCGCCCTGGCCTTTCGCACCACCTTTGCGGCGATCATCGCCCCGTACAATACCCTGAATCTCCTGACCAACCCGGAGGGTCTGCGCGCCTGCCTGACCCAGGTCCGCCACCTTCTTGTCCAGGACGGCGTCCTGCTCCTGCAACTCTATATCCCGGACCAGGGCCTCCGCGCCCTGGAAGGCAAAAAACGCTTCCAGTTCCGGATCTTCGACTGCCCGGACGGCTCAAAGGTCATAAAAGAAATCCTGAAAAGCACGACGCCGCAGTCATGCTTGGTGGAAATCATGGAACGATACCGCCTGCGCTTCCGAAAAGATCAACCCGACGAGGACTGGCAGTACACCTATCAGATCCTCGGTTACGGGTTTGAGCAATGGCGGGAGATTTTTGCCGGACAGGGCTTTCGCCTGGAGGCTGCCTATGGCGACTACGGCCTTACCCCCTTTGTTCCGGAAGAGCATACCACCCTGCTGCTGGCGCTAAGAAAGGGTGCCGGCAGCCCGCAATAATTTATTTGCTATTCCAAATCCTTTTTGGTATCAAAAAAAATAGTAAGCCGTTATTCAAAAATAACCGTAACATTGAAATGCCGTGACCGGCATAAGGAGCCGTAACAAAATGGTCAAAAATGTAATAGTTATTTCGTAACGGCTCCTAAGTATTGTGCGGTATTTTTTAGCCTTGTTAAAAAGTCTACCGCACAAACCCGAAAATGGTTGCGCGGTATTTTTCTTTAACGGGCCGGAGATACTGCGGGTTTCAAGTTAGGGTTCCACGCAAGGAACGGAGGAATATTATGTTTGAAGGCACAGTGAAATGGTTTAACGAATCAAAGGGCTTTGGATTTATCGCACAGGATAATGGCAAGGATGTTTTTGTTCATTACTCCGCAATCAACAAGACCGGTTTCAAAACGTTGCAGGAAGGTGAACGCGTCCGCTTCGACATTGTAGACGGCCAGAAAGGCCCTGCCGCGGCCAATGTGGAACCGCTGTAAAGTCAACCCCGACGTTTGACCACCCAAGGGCCCCGCCTTCGCGAGGGCCTTTTTTTTTGTTGCCCCTGCCTCCTCTTTTTTCCCTAAACCCCTTGCCTGCAAGCGATTACAGGGTGGTGCAGATGCGCGAAAGAGGCCTGTTCGCAGGTAAGCGACCGCAGGGAGACTCCGAAGCAGATGTACCGTCCTGTGATCGCTTGCGTTTGCACTGGTCGGCTTTCCCCTGTACAATGAAAAAAAGCTTCCCGGTTTCCTTGCCGGTAGAGCCTGCCGAACACAATCCGCCCAGGGTTTAGGAGCCGATACGAAATACCCTCTGCTTTCTTGACCATTTTGTCGCCGTTAACAGCAGCGTAAGCGGCGCTGCCGCCGTTTTGGCCATCCAGATAACGACATTATTTTGTTAAAACGGTTTAGCGCCATGTTCGATTTTTCAGAACACATAAAATTCATCATCTCTCTCTTCGCCATTGTCAACCCCATTGGCGCCATCCCCATCTACATCAGCCTCACCGACGGCTACCGTCCGGAAGACCGGGCCAGGATCGTCCGGATCACTCCGGTTGCCGTGGTGGCCATTCTCCTGGTGACCCTGGTCAGCGGCGAGTTCATCCTCCGTTTCTTCGGGATATCCATCGACTCCTTCCGGGTGGGCGGCGGCATTCTCCTGTTGCTCATGGCCACCTCCATGCTCCAGGCCAAGACAAGCCGCACCGCGCATACCAGCGACGAAGCCGAAGAAACCTCGGACCGCGAAACCATCGCCGTGGTGCCTCTGGCCATCCCCCTGCTTTCCGGGCCGGGCGCCATAAGCACGGTCATCGTTTACGCCTACAAGGCAAAAGGGCCTTTGGCCTATCTGATTACCAGCGCGGGCATTCTCCTCATCGGCCTGGCCATCTTTCTTTCCCTGCTGGCCGCGCCCCACATTGCCAAGAAGCTCGGCAAAACCGGGATCAACATCGTCACCCGGATCATGGGTCTTATCCTGGCGGCCATTGCCGTGGAGTTCATCACCACCGGTCTGAAGAACATCTTCCAGACCCTGACCTGATCCTTGGGCCTCCCCCGGCCTGGCGCCCTTAAGTTTTTCCCCATGGCCGCCCGGCCACAACCAGGAGAGATCCGTCCATGAAAGTCATTGCCGCGATGAACGGCCTTGTTTCCTCGGATGTCGCGGCGCTCTATGCCCTGCGCTACGCCGCGCTCTTTGACTACACCCTGTGCCTGCTCCATGTGCTCAACCCATCCGACCGCCGGGAGGAGGTGGAATTGAGCATGGCCACCGCCGAGGAGGCGGCCACCCATTACGGGGTCAAGACCGAACGGGTTTTCCTCTCCGGGGAACCGGCCGAAGCCATCCGAAAATATCTTGCCGCAACCAGAGCCGACACCCTCTTCTGCAGCACCAGGATGCACAGGCGGTTTTTTCAGGATTCGCTCAGCGAAAAGCTGAGCCGGTTGTCCCTGCCCGCCAATCTGGCCGTGGTCCGGGTAGCCCATGTGAACGCGGTCTTCGTAACCGAGAACATCCTGCTCCCCATCAGGGAAGACCGGCTGTCGGCACAAAAATTCGCCTTTTTCAGCTCCATGGCCAAAGCCTTTGCCGCCGCGACGGAAATATACAGCATCCATCCCACGGGCCGGCGCAGGCTGGCAACCATGGATACCCACACAGCCAGAATGCTGTTCCAGAAGATCAACACCCGCCTGAGCCACTATGCCAACACCATGAAGCTCCTGGATATTCCCCTTACCATCAAACACGCCCTGACCGGCAGGGAGGTTGACCAGATCCTCCACCACCTGGCCCGCCATGATTTCCAACTCATGATCATCGGAGGCAGAAGGCTTTCCTCTTTTACCGGATTTTTCCGAAAAAACCCGATGGAAAGGCTCTTTTGGCACACGCCGGTGAACACCATCGCCTTCTACGCCAGGGACAAAAAGTGATGCAGCTCTTCGCCCTTGACCGCAAGGCCCTCTTCCTCCGGCTGAAAACCTCGGAAAACGGCCTGAGCCCCGACCAGGTAGCCCGGCGGCTCGTGGAGTTCGGTCCCAACGAACTGGCAACCGCGGCGAAGAAAAATTATCTCCTTGCCTATCTGGGCCAGTACAGCAATTTTTTCGCCATTCTGCTGGAGGTGGCCGCCCTCCTCTCCTTTGTCGCCGACCATTATGATCCGGGTCAGGGCAGCGATGTCCTGGGCTATGCCATCCTCGGCGCGGTGATCATCAACGCCACCTTCACCTTCTGGCAGGAATACCGGGCGGACAAGGCCATGGAGGAGCTGCTCAAGCTGATGCCTGCAAAGGTTTCCTTGCGCCGGGCTGGCAAGATCGTCGCAGCCACGGCCCGCGAGATTGTCCCCGGCGACATCATGCTTCTGGAAGAGGGGGACAAGGTGGCGGCGGACGGGATTATCATCGAGACAAACTCGCTCTATCTCAATCTCTCCTCCCTCACCGGCGAATCAGCCCCCGTGGCCCGCACTCTTCTGCCGGGCGAGGCAAAACGCTCCCTGGACGCCAAAAACATGATCTTTGCCGGGACCACCGTGCTTTCCGGCAGCGGGGTCGCCGTGGCCAGCGCCACCGGCAATGCCACGGAGTTCGGCAAGATCGCCAGCCTGACCAAAAATGTGCGCAAGGCCATCACCCCCATGCAGCGGGAGATCATCCACATCACCCGCATCCTCACGGTCATCGCCCTGCTCATGGGCTGCTTCTTTTTCGCCCTTGGCCTGTTCTCCGGCAAAGGGATCATACCCGCCTCGACCTTTGCCATCGCCCTCATCGTCGCCAATGTGCCGGAAGGGTTGCTCCCGACCATCGCCCTGTCGCTGTCCCTGGCCAGCCAGCGCATGGCCCGGCGCAATGCCCTGATCAAAAACCTCGACTCGGTGGAGACTCTGGGCAGTGTCACGGTCATCTGCACCGATAAAACCGGCACCCTGACCAGAAACGAAATGACCCTCAAATCCCTCTGGCTGGCAGGCGGAGAACAGGTAGCCATTTCCGGGGAGGGGTATCACGAGCCAGGAAATTTCTCTTTTGCCCGCAGCAATGCCACCTCGGCAGACCGCCTTGACACCGTGCTCACCGCCGGCATCCTCAACTGCCGCGCCAGGATCGACGCGGCAGGTCTGCACGGCGATCCGACGGAACTGGCCCTCGTGGCCGCAGCCCGCAAAAGAGGCGTCAACCCGACGAACATGCAAAAGGTGCGGGAATTCATCTTCACCAGCGAGCGCAAGATGATGTCATCCGTGTATCAGGAGGGAGAGACAACCTGGCTCTTTGCCAAGGGGGCGGTGGAGGCTCTGTTGCCCAGATGCACCTCCTCCCTGGCCGATGATGGTGCCATCCACCCATTAAATGACACGGGAAAGACCGCAGTCCTTGCCCAAGCCAGGGAGTTCGAGAGTCAGGCTCTGCGGGTGCTGTTGATCGCCCGAAACGACAAGGCGGAGGAAGAAGGGTTGACCCTGCTGGGACTTGCCGCCATCATGGATCTGCCGCGCCATGGGGTGGAGAT
>JAJZSH010000155.1:0-5887 GCA_021822005.1 Deltaproteobacteria bacterium
AGCTCTATCCGAGTTTTCGAGGTCCAGCCACTTTTCTCCCTTGGCGAAGCGGAGCACGGTAATCCAGTGGATCTGCGGGGTCCGTGACTGGTTGTTTTCCTCCACGCAGGCATAGACGCATTTCCGGCAGCCGATACATCGCGACAGGTCGAGACCGTAACCGAATCTGACACCGGGCCGGGCTTTGCTCGCCTCGATCCTGATCTCCTTTCCCCACTCGCCGGCCGCCTCTTTTTCAAGCCGGGCAATCACCGCCCGGACCTCCGCGTCGCTCATCTCCCTGAAATGCTTCCGGAGAAACGCCTCCCAAGCCGCTCCCGCCTGGCCGGGAATAAGCGCGGCGCCGCCCAGGCCGAGCAACGCCCCCTTGATGAACGTTCTTCTGGGGAGTTTTAAACCCAGCGGATTCCTTCTTCTGCCGTTCTCTTCCATAAACTTGCCCCTGTCCTTAGTAAACGTTCAGCAGCATCGCATCTGCTCCGGCATCCGCCTGTTCGCGCAGCACCTGTAAGTGTCCCCCGGGCCTCTTTCGCACATCTTCGGCAGCAGCGAAGCGGCGCTGCTGAACGTTTACAGGCCGGAGATTGCGCCAAGGTTTTTACCCCCTGGTGAACGATTACCTGTCCTTGATGTCCGACGGTTTCATGGGCGGCTGCTTCGGCTCGATGGAGCTGAATCTCGGCTTGTGGGGATCGTGGCAACTGACGCAAACGCGATAGAGCTTGTCCCCGTCCCAATCGCCGCTCCTTTTGCCGTGAATCCCGGCCTTCCAATCCCGGAAGATGGTGCCGTGACACTGGCCGCAAAGCACGTAGGATTCCGCAAAGGCGATCAGCCGCCCGTTCTGGAGCCGCAACCGGTCGCCTTCATGGCAGTCGTAACACCATCTCTGGTCCGCGGCATGCTTGAGTTCGATATTGCCGTGATAATCCCTGAGCCTTCTCTTGGTTCGGTCCTCGGCCCGGAAATTGTGGCATCTCGAGCAGGGGAAATTTTCCTGGCTCAAAGCGCGGGGAGCCAGGAATCGCGGGAGGTCGCCGCGTTTGCCGTTTTCCATATCCGGTGCATCCGTCGCCGCGGCGGACGAGGTGGCCATGAGGAAGGCACCATGCAGCACAATTGCCATGATGGGAAAAACGAGACGTTTCATGGTTCTTTTTTCCTCCGAATAAGAGATTGCCGAAAAAAAATACAAGATGCGTGCCGAGAAAAAACAGGCAACAAAATCAACTAGTTATTTTCTTGACGACAATTGCCGGCCATGGAATGTTCAAGATGTGAGACACGGAAAACGGAAAAGATGTCTCAGACACGAAACATAAACGGAAAAAAGAGGGGAAAAGGAAAGAAAGAGAGATTACTCGGATGCCAAGGGAATTCTGATCATAAACCTGGCCCCGTTGCCCGGTTGGCTCTCCGCCTCTATGGCACCGCCGTGCTGTTCGACGATGCTTTTGCTGATGGAAAGCCCGAGGCCGGTGCCGTCTCCTACCGATTTGGTCGTAAAAAAGGGCTCAAAGATACAAGGCAGCACCTCCTGCGGAATTCCCGGCCCCGTGTCTTCGATGGTGACAACGACGCATTTGTCTTCGCGTTCCGTCCTGATGGTCAGGATACCGTTGTCAAGCATCGCTTGCAGGGCGTTGAGCATAATATTCATCAGAACCTGCCCCATCATGTTCTCGTCCATCATGACCGGCGGCAGATCGGCCAGTTCGGCGCGCACCGTCACGTCCTTTTCGGACAAGCGATAGCTTAACAGGAACAGGATACGCCGTATAAGGCCGTTGATGTCCCCCGGTCGCTGGTCCTTGACGGTCATGCGCGAAAAATGGAGGAGTTGTCCCACGATGTTTCCGATTTTCTGGAGACTCTCGTTGATGACCTCGATATGCTCCCTCTTTGCCTCCTCATCGAGCTCTGCCTGCACGAGATTTTTGAAACAGATGGCGATGCCGCCGAGAGGGTTGTTGATTTCATGCGCTACTCCCGAAGCAAGCCTGCCGATGGATACCATCTTTTCGGTCTGGATGAGGGTCTCCATGGCTTTCTTGTGTTCCCGGTCCGCTTCCCGGAGACGCTGGACCATCCAGAGAAAACTGTTCTGGAGCGTGCCGATTTCGTCGCGCCTTTCCCGCAGGGGCGGGAGTTCGTGGAACGCCTCGATCTGTTCGAGATCGACGTTGTTTTTGATGCTGTCCATGATGCCGGCAAGCCGGATCACCGGCTTGGCCAGAATACTGGCGCCGACTTTCACTACCAGCAGGGAAAGGATGCAGAAGAGGGAGGCGATGAGCAATATCTCCTTCCGTCGCGCGGCAATGGCGAGATCGACATCCGCGGTGGAAAGCACGATACGCAGGCCGCCCCACGATTTGCTGCTGATGTTCAGGGGGACCGAGATGTTGAGCACCGGCTCGTCCGCGAAACGTTGTTCGGAGACGATGATTTCCATTTTTTTGAGCACGGCGAGGGTCTCCCGGTCGATGCACAGCTCACCGTAACGGGTAGTGTCACTACAGGCTACGATCTTTCCCGCGGTGTCGATCACCGCCACATGCCTGACCCGTTTGTCCCGCTGCATGAACTGGATGATGAAATAATCAAGAAAATCTTTGAGATCCTGATCATCCATCATGCCGAGCTCGTTGTACACCAGGACGTTGGCCAGCATCAGCCGGCTGATCTCGGAGATGACCTTTCCCTGGTTGACGATGTTCTGCCGGTACAGGGCCGCGTCCCTGGAGATGATGATGAGGCCGCCGGCCGTGGTAAAGAGGATGGAGCAGACGGAAGCCGTGACGATGAATTTGCCCTGCAGGCTGAACAGCCAGGTCAGGACATGCCGAATCCGCTGTTTCATGGGATGCACACGCCCAGCCGCACCAGATGGCGGATCATCCGTCCGATAACCTCATAGTCCGAGACCGAGGCCTCCGCAAAGCCGTATTTGAACTCCTCATCCCACTGATCCATGATCCGGCGATGTTCCGGATTCTGATAATCAAGAACGAGAAGGGCTTGCTTCACCGCGGCTATCATCGCTGGCGAGGCGTTGGCCTGGGCCACGATCGGCAGCCCCGGAATGGGGTCGGAGACATGGATCACCTTCAATCCCTTGTCACGGAATCTGCTCGCCACGGAATCGATCACCGCGCCCGCCTCGAAGTTTCCCCGCAACACCTCCCTGGCCACGGCGTCGTGATACTTCAGGTTGATATGTTTGCCGAGGGCAGCCAGAGTCAGGCCACCTTTGGTGTAAAGCTCGTAAAGCGGTGCGATATAGCCCGAGGTGGACATCCTGGAGGCAAAGGCGACCGATTTCCCCCTCAGATCGGCGATGCGGTTGATCTTGTCGTTGTCAGCCCTGGTGATGAATACGCTGCGGTAATAGGGCCGGCCATCCTGGCCGAGGGGTTTGAGCACGGGCACCACGTTGAACTGCTCCTTGGCCGCCAGGTAGGTAACGCCGCCGAGCAGGGCAAGTTGAACCTGATCGTTCTTCAGGAATCGGATGATATCGCGGTAATCCTGGCTGAGCTTCAATTCGAACCGGAATGAGGTATTTTCCGAAAGATACGCCATAAGCGGCTGATATTTTTGATACATCACGATGGGATGATACAGGGTGATGGCGCTGAAATAAACGATATTCCCCTGTTGTTTTTCTCCGGCAAGCCCGGCGGTGGGCCCCGCAACCATGAGAAAACCTATAATGAAAAAAACCACCCGACGCCGGATACCGCCGTGACAGCCGCAGTTCTTCCCGTTCACCATCATCCCGCTCCCCCTCCCCCCTCTTGGAGAAACAACCCCTGAATCCGTGAAAAATCACCAATAAACGTACCGTTTACCGGCCTGCCAACAGCATCGACTCAACCCCCAAAAGCGTGGCGCTCTCGTGCAACTGCCGGTCCGCGGTGATCAATCGGGCATTTTCCAAGGCGGTCAAAACGAGGTGCAGGGCATCCAGCGTGCGCAACGGCGTGTCGAACCGGGCAATCCACTCCCTGGCCTGCTCGAAGTGGTGCCCTTCCACGGTCAGCACCCGATAAAAGCCTTGGGTGACATGGGGTTGGAAAAGGTTCAGGATTTTATGGCCTGCCGAATGGGCAAGCTGGTTGTCGCGTATCTTGCGGGAAACCGCGGCGGCGAACTCCACCTCGGCCAGACGGCTGATCACCGGCGGCGACGCCTTGCGCAGCAGCTTTTCCGCCTTGGCGCTCAAGGCCTCGGGGCTGTAATAGGCAACCAGGACGCTGGTGTCGAAATACTGATTCAATAGCGTTCCTCACCGCGCAGCCTGATGACCACGCCGCTTGTCGCCTCGCCCCCGGCTGCCACGGAATCACGAAATTTTGCCAACGACGGCAACTGCTCATGCTTTTCCGGCGGCACCAGACAGGCCACCCTTCTGCCGTGCCGGGAAACGAAAATTTTCTCGCCCTGCTCCGCCCGGTCGAGCAACTCCTTTAAATTGTTGCGCGCCTCTTTGACATTCACTTCGATCATGGCATTCCCCCCACCCTTCGATGAATGTACACCTATTATGTACACCAACAGGATAAGTGTCAAATCACGACGAAGTCCCCCGATAACGCCGCCCACCTTGAAGATTTCTCATGCCACGGTTGTTCGTTTGTCCCCGAACATCCTCCCGAGCAGCCCCCCGGCCTCATAGAGCCCGCAAAACGGCACCGCCACCAGCACGGTGGAAACCAGATCGCCGGCCACCAGCAGAAAGGCGATAATCAGGATGCCGATATAGGAATATTTGCGGTGGCGGGCAAAATAGGTGCGGTCGAGCAGACCGGCTTTGACCGCCATCACCATGAGGAAGGGCAGCTCAAAGGCCAGGCCAAAGGCGAGGCTGGAACGGGCCACAAAGGTAAGATAGGCGCCGAGCTTGAGTTGCGGCGCGAGCCCCGGCCCGGCAAAGCTTAGCAGGAAGTGGAGCGCTTGGGGCAGGACCACACCGTAGGCAAAGAGCACGCCGCCAACAAAGAGGCCGCCGCCCCAACCAACCACCGTAAGGGCCACCCGTTTTTCATGGCGATGTAGCCCCGGCGCCACGAACATCCAGAGCTGATAGACGATGACCGGAAAGGCGACAATCAGGCCGGCGAGCAAGGCCACCTTGAAATAGCTGACAAAGGCCTCGGGCAGGTTGGTATAGACCAGGCGCTGGGCAGCAGGATGGGCCTGGCGCAGAGGCTGGACCAGGAGGCGCACCAGCGGCTCGATAAAGGCGTAGGCCGCAACGCTGGCCGCAATGATGGCGACGAAAACAACAAGGAGCCGCCGGCGCAACTCGCGGAGATGGACGGAAAAATAACCGGCCAGAACGCTCATGACTTGGGAGGGTCAGCCGGGGCCGGCTGCGACGGCGTGACGGCATCGGCAGAGGCGGGCTCCGGCGCCTCGGGCGGCGGCAATGGCGCATTGACCCCGGGAGAATCCGCCGGGGTGGTGGCGTCAATATTCTGGCGCCAGGGGTCGACCGCCTCCTCCTTCAATTCCTCGTCCACCGACTCCTTGAGGGCGGTGGCGGTTTTCTTGAGCTCGTTGATCCCCCTGCCCAGCGACTTGGCCAGTTCCGGCAATTTTTCCGGCCCCACCACGATGAGGGCGATCCCCAAAATCAATATGAGTTCCGGCAGTCCGATCCCGAACATACGATGTCCTTTGTCCGCCTCATTACCCCAGGCCCGCCATCGGACGCGCCCTCTGGGCCGCTACTCTACGGCATTTGCCGGGGAGTGTCAAGCCACTCCGGAAGCAGCGAGGGGCGAGGGCGAATCGGCCGGCGCCGATTTTGCACGATTGACTTTTGGGCCACCTTTGACTAAGGTGCCCTGTGCCGCCGCCGGGCGGCGCCAGCGCAGCC
>JAJZSH010000155.1:5897-7307 GCA_021822005.1 Deltaproteobacteria bacterium
CAACGTGGTGATTGTCGGCACCCAGTGGGGTGACGAGGGCAAGGGCAAGATCGTCGATCTTTTGACCAGCCATGCCGATTACGTGGTGCGCTTCCAGGGCGGCAACAACGCCGGCCACACCCTGGTGGTGAACGGCAAAAAATACGTCTTCCACCTGATCCCTTCGGGCATCCTCTACGAAGACAAGACATGCTTCATCGCCAACGGCGTGGTGCTCGATCCCGGCGTTTTGCTTGAGGAAATGGACAAGCTGGCCGCCAGCGGCCTGCCGGTGAACCCGGAGCGCCTGATGATCAGCGAACGCGCCAACCTCATCATGCCCTACCACAAGATGCTCGATGCGGCGAGCGAATCGGCGCTGGCCACCGGCAAGAAGATCGGCACCACCGGCCGCGGCATCGGCCCCTGTTACGGCGACAAGATCCTCCGCAAGGGGATCAAGGCCGGCGACCTGCTCGACCCGGAGTTCTTCCGCGAGAAACTCATCGAAAACATCGAGGAAAAGAACTTCCTCTTCACCAGGAAATTCGGCGGCGAACCGGTGGCGGCGGATGCCATCTACGACGAATTCATGCGCTATGCCGAGCGGCTCACTCCCTTCATCGGCAACGTCTCGGTGACGCTCGATCAGGGCCGCAAGCAGGGCAAGCACATCCTCTTCGAGGGCGCCCAGGGCACCCAGCTCGACATCGACCACGGCACCTACCCCTTTGTCACCTCCTCCAATACCATTGCCGGCAACGCCTGCACCGGCAGCGGTTTCGGGCCTTCGCACATCGACTGCGTCATCGGCATTTTGAAGGCCTATACCACCCGGGTGGGCGAAGGCCCCTTCCCCTCGGAGCTCTTCGACGCGGTGGGCGATCAGTTGCAGCAGAAGGGCGGCGAGTTCGGCGCCACCACCGGCAGAAAAAGGCGCTGCGGCTGGCTCGACGGCGTGATAGCCAACGAGGCGATCCGCTTGAATGGCATCAACGGCCTGGCCATCACCAAGCTCGACGTGCTGAGCGGCCAGCCGACCCTGAAGATGGCCACGGCCTACGATATGGAGGGCAAAACCCTCACCGCTACGCCGGCCAATATCAAGCACTTCGCCAAACTGAAGCCGATCTACGAGGAGATGCCGGGCTGGAGCGAGGAGATCGGCAAGGCGCGCAGCATCGACGAACTGCCGGCCAAGGCCCGCGACTATGTAAAGCGCATCGAGGAGTTCACCGAGACCCCGGTCTATATTCTCTCGGTGGGCCCGGGCCGTGAGGAGACCATGCTGCTCAGGAATCCCTTTGCCTAGCCGGCCGCCAACCATCACCCTGAATCCGTGGCGGCTTCTTGCCGGACGAGAGAGTCTCCTCCCGTCAGCACACGCTAATGACAGGCGCAAAGGCAGCGGCCCCGATTCACCCGCCGCCC
>JAJZSH010000156.1:0-760 GCA_021822005.1 Deltaproteobacteria bacterium
AAGGGGTACGGATAGTTTTTTTCACATAAAAACAAATACCTGCAAACCATGAAAAAAATTATTTACAGGGAATCATACAGCAGGATTACAAAACTAATCAGCCGCAAACAGGCTAACAATGCTCCCAAATTCAATCCGCACGGATCATATTGCGCCCAAAATACCCCGCACCCTTTTGCTCCCGAGACATGACAGAGACCAAACACTGTGAACAATGCGGCACCTGTTGCCGGAAAGGCGGACCAGCCCTGAGCCGGGAGGATCTTGCCCTTATCCGCCAAGGGCATATCCACCACGATCAGCTGATCACCATCCGGCAAGGGGAGATGGGCTACAACCCGGCCACCGGAAGGCTTGAGCCGGTGCCCGTTGAGCTGCTCAAGATTCGGGGGCAGGGGAGTGGCTGGACCTGCCTTTTCTTTGCCGAAGAACAAAACGGTTGCACCATCTATGCGCACCGCCCCGCAACCTGCAGGATTCTCCAGTGCCGGCAGCCCGAACCGCTCCTGGCCACCATCTATCAGAACACCCTGCGCCGCGCCGACCTGATCAACCCCAGCGACCCGATCCTGGCGGAAATCGAACGCCATGAACAGGCCTGTCCGGGAAGGGTCTTCACCGATTTGCTCGCCCAAGTTGGCGGGACGGAGGATCTCGCCCGGCTCAGCGAACTGGTGCGCGCCGATCTTGCCATCCGGGGTGAGGTTGCCCAAAAAGCAGGGCTTTCGCTGGAGATGGAGTTTTTTCTCTTTGGCCGACC
>JAJZSH010000156.1:770-7285 GCA_021822005.1 Deltaproteobacteria bacterium
TCCGATCTCAGTTGGCTGGGTCTGGGATAGAGTGTGCTGAAAAAAACGGGGAGATTCGTTTGGAGAGGATAAAGGTAACACAACACTCCCCTCGCCCACTTGTGGGAGAGGGGTCGGGGGAGAGGGGCAATGAGCGCTGAAAAAGTGCTCAACAATGCCAAGACACTACGCGCCAACCAGACTGAAGCGGAACAGCGTCTGTGGCATCACCTGCGAGCACATCGTTTCATGGATTTGAAATTCAAGCGGCAAAAACCCATGGGTCGCCATATCGTGGACTTTGTCTGCGTGGACCGGCAGCTGATTATTGAGATCGATGGCGGGCAACATGCCGAACAGACGGGATATGATCAGCATCGAGATGTGTGGTTGCGTAGCCAAGGCTATACAGTGTTGCGTTTTTGGAACCACGAAGTCATGCACCAGCTGGAGGGCGTGCTGGAGCAGATACGGAGCACAATCGCCCTCTCCCCCAGCCCCTCTCCCACAAGTGGGCGAGGGGAGTAGAGCCCCGACCGAAAGCCCCTATTTCACCTCCCGCACCATGATCTCTTCGGACCAGTCGTTGTGCTCAAACTGCCCGTGGTCCGGCTTGGCCGGTTTTTCCTCGGTAAGCCGCTGCTTCAACCACTTGAGCACCTGATCGAACTCGGCGGCCATCTCGGCCATGGCCCGGCCCCGGTGGCTCACCCGGTTCTTCTCCTCCATGGTCAGCTCGGCAAAGGTCTTGCCCAGCTCGGGATAGAAGAAAACCGGATCGTAGCCAAAGCCATCCTCGCCCCTGGGCGCGGCGAGCAGCTCGCCTTCGCAGGTTCCCTCGTAGGTCAGGGCCGGGCCGCTGGGCACTGCGATGGAGATGACACAGTGAAAGGCAGCCCTGCGGTCGGCCACGCCTTCCATGTCCTTGAGCAGCTTGGCGGTATTCTCCACATCGCTGGCCTTTTCTCCGGCATAGCGGGCGGAATATACGCCGGGCGCGCCATCCAGGGCCTCGACCGCCAACCCGGAGTCATCGGCGATACACGGCAGCCCCAAAACCTTGGCGGTGAAATGCGCCTTTTTGTAGGCATTGTCGTCGAAGGTTGCGCCGTCCTCAACCACCTCGGGGATGGGGCCAAAATCGGCCAGACTCCTCACCTCCACCGGAAAGTCCTTGAGCAGCTCCTGAAACTCTCTCAGCTTTCCCTTGTTCCGGGTGGCAAGCACCAATATATTGAACATGATTTTTTCTCCTTTCTGTCGCCGTTGACACTGCTCAGGCAAAGATGATCATTTACCCGCATCACCGCCGGAAGTCAAGATTGGCCGCTGAAGCTCCGCGCGTTGCCTGCCATTTCACTATCCTCGCTGCCATGCGTTTTTTTTCTTATCCCTTGTCTCCTGCGCCTGTCTCTGAATAAGATAATTGCAGACACTTGACCTAGGTCAATGATGGGAGCCGTCTTGTGCAATACGGTGCATCCTGCACAGACCTAGGCGCATCTTTTCAGCAACAAGGGGGAACCGCGCAATGTCGGAAACAAACAAACCCAGGCTTGACCCTGCAGAGCTGCTCTCGGACGAAGATGTCTATGAGGCGATGAAAAAAATCCCCGGGTATCTCGACATCTCGGCCGGGGACTTCAAGGAACTCTATCTGCTCGCCTATCAGCATGCGGAAACACGCCTGTACAACAGCCTGCGCGCCGCCGACATCATGACCCGGCAGGTATTAACGGCTCGACCGGCGACGCCCCTTGCCGAGGCGGCAGCGCTCATGGCCAGGCACCACATCACCGGCCTCCCCGTTGTTCAGGAGGACGGAACCGTGGTCGGCATCCTTTCGGAGCAGGATTTTTTCCGGAACATGGGCGACGGTCACCAGGCCTCCTGCATGGCGCTTATTGCCGACAGCCTTGTCAGCGGGGGCTGCTGCGCGCTCTCCATCCGAGGCCGGACCGCAGAAGAAATCATGACCAAACCCGTGGTCACGGTTTTAGAAAATGCCCTGTTACATGGGGTCGGCAAACTGATGCGGGAAAAACGGATCAACCGGGTGCCGGTGACGGACAACAAGATGCGGCTGCTCGGCATTCTCACCCGCAGCGATCTCATGCACGCCTTTCCGGAAAGGGATACGCTATGAACTATTTCAACAAGATGCGCGGAACAACCACAAGCCCGCCCCGGGTCAGCCTGTCCGAGGTTTTCTGGTCATGGATCGGCGCCTTTCTCGGCATTGCCGCGGTGGCGTACCTCAACTACAATCTGTTGCCCAAATCGGACCTGCTCATGCTTATCGGCTCGTTCGGCGCTTCGGCGGTATTGATCTACGGCGCCATAAAAAGCCCGTTGGCCCAGCCGCGCAATCTGCTCGGCGGGCATGTGCTTTCGGCGCTGATCGGTGTGGCCAGCTACAAGCTGCTGGCCCCGCACCTGTGGCTGGCGGCGGCGGTGGCGGTGGCTACGGCCATCGCCGTGATGCACCTCACCAAAACCCTGCACCCGCCCGGCGGCGCCACCGCCCTCATCGCCGTGATCGGCAGCGAGAAGATATATGCCCTGGGCTATCTCTATGCGATTTTTCCTGCCGGGGCCGGGGCCTGCATCATGCTGCTCATCGCGCTTGTCGTGAACAACATCCCGAAAACGCGAAAATATCCCGAGTTCTGGTGGTGATGTTTCTGCGGATTAAAACCAGAGATTACAGACCGTCACCGCGGCAATGAGCCCGGCGGTTTCGCCGCAGAGCGCGGCGGGCAGGGCGTGCCGCGTCCGCCGGACGCCGACGGCGCCGAAGTAGACGGCCAGCACATAGAGAGTGGTTTCGCTGGAGCCCTGGATGACCGAAACCATGGCGGCAAGCAGGCTGTCCGGCGACTGTTTGATGATCTCGCTCATGAAGGCAAAGGAGCCGCTGCCGGAGAGGGGCCGGAGAAGGCCCATGGCCAGAGCCTCGGCCGGCATGCCCACGGCGGAGGTAAAGGGTGAGAGGACGGCAACCAGGATATCCATGGCCCCGCTGGCCCGGAACATGCCGATGGCGACAAAGATCGCCACCATGAAGGGAATGATCCGCATGGCGGTGGTGAAACCCTCCTTGGCCCCGTCGGTGAGGGTTTCATAGATCCTCACCCCCCGCAGATAGCCGAAGATGAGCAGCCCGGAAATCAAGGCCGGAATCAGCCAGCTGGACAGGCTGTTGAGGCTGTCCGCGGAAAAGGCCAGCGGCTCCGTCGCGCTGCTCAGCTGATACACCGCCCCCCCGACAAAGGCAACGACCAGCAGCCAGATGAACCATTTCCCGGCCGCGCTGGGCACAAACAAGTCCGGCTCGGCGCAGGCCTCTGCCTCGGATTCGGCTGTCTCATAGGCCTCCTGCACAGCGGCCGGCTCCGGCCCGCTGTTTCTACGGGCCAGCATCTTGGCCGCCACGATGGCCACGATGGTGGAACAGGTGGTGGCGATGAGGGAGGGGATAAAAATGGCGGCCGGGCTTGCCGCGCCTGCGGCGGCCCGAATGGTGATCACCCCCAGGGGCAGCAGGGTGACGCTGGAAGTGTTGATCGCCAGAAACAGACACATGGCGTTGGTGGCCGTGCCTTTTTCCGGAGCGAGCTTCTCCAGCTCCTGCATGGCCTTGATCCCCATGGGCGTGGCCGCGTTGCCCAGGCCCAGGGCGTTGGCCGCCATGTTCATGATCATGGCGCTCATGGCCGGATGGTCGTGGGGCACGTCGGGAAACAGGCGGACCATCAGGGGCCGCACCCGCCGGGCCACAATCCGCATGAGCCCCCCGGCCTCGGCCACCTTCATGATCCCCAGCCAGAGGGCCATGGGCCCGATCAGGCCGATGGCCAGGACGACCGCGTCCTTGGCCGACTCGAACGAGGCCCTGGTGAGGGCGTCCATCCGGTTGGTGTAGGCGGCAGTCACTGTGGCCAGCACGACCATGGCCAGCCAGATGATATTGATAACCGAAGTTTTCTGTTTCATGTCTCCCCCCGTCTGCTCCGCGTAAAAAAAGAGCGGAACACACAAGGTAATCAAAACCCCGGGCAAAAAGCCAGGCTTTATTTTTCCCTGTTTTTAACCTTGTACATTTCAGTTGCCAAGGAGCATAATCAGGGAACACGGCAAGCGGCTCGCCATCATCTCGCGGGACTACCGCACCCTCTCTGGGCCAACGATCAGCTCGACCCCAGGTAAAGGCCGTTGTCTCCAGCGGATACGCCAACGACCCGGCCATGGCCAGCTTCGGCGAATACGACTTTTGCGGGGTTGCCCCAAGCCCTTCCGCCGCCAGAATCTCTCTAAATTATTGCAAATGATTTTAAATAGTTATCCACCATCCTCCGTCCCGCCTCGCTCCGCCGGCAACAGGGCCAATCTGGAAAACACGAAAAGATACGAAAAAACAACGAGTTAAAAAAAACATCCCCCCTGCTTTTTTTCTTGACACTTTCCTGCGCAATAGGCATAAACTGGTTCAGTCAAATATGCTGAACCGCTTGCGGGCATCAGCGGTATCGTTTTGAAATTCTTTGATCTTTCTACGGGCACCACCGAACATCCAGCAAGGAGAAGAGCGATGCAGCAAAAAATTGTACACATTGAAGAGCAAGAGGAACCTCCAGGGCGTTGCCCCAGCCCCGCCTTTCCGTTTTCCGGCCAAACTCCCTCCCCCACCTTCCGCCAACGCCATTTCCCCCTCGCCACAGATGATGACTGGCACGACTGGCGCTGGCAGCTTCGCAACCGCATCACCAGCCTCAAAAAACTCGGCAAGCTCATAGACCTCTCGGACAGCGAACGGCAGGCCATGGCCTTTAATGGCGCCACCCTGCCCCTGGCCATTACCCCCTATTACGCCAGCCTCATTTCCCCTGACGATCCGAAGCAGCCGCTCCGGCGAACCATGGTGCCGGTGGTCAACGAGCTCCTGGTTTCCCAGGGCGAGGAACACGACCCCCTGGGCGAGGACAATCACAGCCCGGTGCCCGGCCTGGTGCACCGCTATCCCGACCGGGTCCTCTTTCTGGCCACCGACTACTGTTCGAGCTACTGCCGCTACTGCACCCGCTCCCGGATGGTCGGCCGCCGCAAGGGCCACAGCCCGGCCCGCTGGCAGAAAGCCATCGCCTACATCGCGGCCAACCCGGCCATCCGCGACGTGCTCCTTTCCGGCGGCGACCCGCTGACCATGCCCGACGAACAGTTGGACTGGCTGCTTGGCCGTCTGCGGCAGATCCCGCATGTGGAGATGATCCGCATCGGCACCAAGGCCCCCATGGTGCTGCCCCAGCGCATCACGTATGAGCTGGTGGCCATGCTGAAAAAATATCACCCGCTGTGGCTGAGCATCCACTGCACCCACCCCGACGAGCTTACCCCGGAAGCGACCAGGGCCTGCGCCATGCTCGCCGATGCCGGCATCCCCCTGGGCAGCCAGACCGTGCTCCTCTCCGGGATCAACGATTCGCTGGACACCATGCGGCGGCTCATGCACGGACTGGTCAAGATCCGGGTCAAGCCCTATTACCTGTACCAGTGCGATCCCATTATCGGCTCGGCCCATTTCCGCACCCCGGTTTCCAAGGGGTTGGAGATCTACCAAGGGCTGCGCGGCCACACCTCCGGCTATGCCGTGCCCAACTATGTGATCGACGCCCCCGGCGGCGGCGGCAAGATTCCGCTCATTCCGGAAACAGTGGCCGGCCGTGACGGCAACGATCTCCTGATCCGAAACTACGAAGGCAAGGTCTACCGCTACCCCGACGTGATCGGCGCGGCAAGCCGGGCAAGCTAAAGAGGTTATCACAAACCTCTTAATCAACTTAAATCCCCCTCCCTTGATGGGAGGGGGTCGGGGGGGGGTGAAGCTGTAACCCGCCGATTTCATGGCTGATTCCCCCCCACCCTGACCCTCCCCCGCCAAGGGGGAGGGAACTTTTTAGACTTTTACCAGAAGCGCTGAAACAAGGAACACACCCATGCTGATCGGGATGACCTACGACCTGCGGAGCGATTATCTGGCTGCGGGCTACGGGGAAGAAGAAACCGCCGAGTTCGACCGGGAATCCACCATCGAGGCCATTGACAACGCCCTGCGGACCATGGGCCACGAAACGGTGCGCATCGGCAATTTCATGAGCCTTATGCCCCGTCTCCTGGCCGGCGAGCGCTGGGATCTGGTTTTTAATATCTGCGAAGGGTTGTACGGCTTTGGCCGGGAAGCCCTGGTGCCCGCCCTGCTGGAGGCGCACCGGATTCCCTGCGTCTTTTCCGACCCGCTGGTCCTGGGGTTGACCCTGCACAAGGGCATGAGCAAGCACGTGGTCCGGGATCTCGGCATCCCGACCCCGGCCTTTGCCGTGGTGAAAAGCATGGAGGACGTGGCTGGCGTGACCCTGCCCTGGCCGGTCTTTGCCAAACCGGTGGCCGAGGGCACCGGCAAGGGCGTGACCCCGGCCTCAAAGATCAGCACTGCCCAGCAATTGCACACGGTCTGCGCCGATCTTTTACAGACCTACAAC
>JAJZSH010000157.1 GCA_021822005.1 Deltaproteobacteria bacterium
TCGGCGCTCCTGCTGTCGGCGTTCCTTCTGTCGGCGCTCCTCCCTGTTACGCTGCCATTCGCGCTTGAAGGCGCCGATGCGCGCCACCGGAGCGGGTCCGTCAATGGGATCGACCTTTTTTTCCGACCGATACGGATCGATCCGGATCGGTCGTGGAAATTTGATCTCATCGGAAATAACCATTGTCTCCCCCCTGGCCGTTTCCTTGTCGTGCTTTATTGTTTCTCCTTGATATTCTGTCACAATACCCATCGACATTATTGCCGGAGAACTATAATAGTTTAGCCTTTCGCCTTAAATCTCTCTCTCCACGCCTTCCCTGGCAAAGAAAATCTCCGTGCCGCCCTGCCCAGCCTGGACGCAATATTTTTCAGACAAGGCGTCGATCTGGTCATCGGTGCGCATGGGATCATGATGAAACAGGGCCAGGGCTTTCACCCCGGCCCGCGTGGCCGCGGTAACGGCATGCTCAAAAGAGGAGTGGCCCCAGCCCAAAAATCTGGCCGTGTATTCCTCCTGGGTGTACTGGGTGTCATGCACCAAAAGGTCCACCCCGGAAAAAAACTGCTCCAAAACACCATTCTGTTCCCGGGCCACCAGGTGGCCCTCGGTGGCCATGCCTTCGTCATAGGAGGGGTCTTCCGGGTCCGTGCAGAAAACATTGCGGAAAGGCTCGGTGTCATAGGCCGTGCAGATCGTCTTCCCCTGCCAGGCAAATCGGTAGCCAAGGCAGAGGATGGGATGATTCAGGTATTTTGCGGTCACGGTGATGCCGTCGCCCAGATCGAGCTCCCCCTCCTTGAGGTCAAGATATTCAATCTTGGCGGCAAGCTCTGCCTGGCGAACCGGGAAATACCGGTAGGTCAGCTGGCCGCCCACGATCTTTTCCAGGGTGTCGCCCTCAAAACTGACCGGGCCATGAATCCTGATGGTGCTGCCCGGCACATAGATGGGGGTGAAGAAGGGAAAGCCCATGATGTGATCCCAGTGGGTATGGGTCAGAAAGATATCCGTGTTGATCGGTCCCTTCTTGAAATCGTTGGCCATCATGAAATTGCCCAGCTCCCGGAGACCGGAACCGGCGTCGATGATGATGAGGCGATTGATTTCCGGGAAACGCAGCTCTATGCAGGCCGTGTTCCCCCCATACTTCATGGTTTTTGGGCCGGGACAGGGGATGGAGCCCCGGACCCCCCAGAATTTGATCTTCATGCTCATGATGTCTCCCTGGCGACCTGGAGAAAAACCTGGGCCTTTTCGATTTCCTGTTGCACCACCAGGTGCAGGCTTGAAAGATCAAGCCATTTCAGGCCGACCTGGGTGAGAAGCTCGTTGACCCTGGACATGTCCGGGTAGCGGTCCCCGGCTGAGCCGACGTCAAAGAGGTTGGCGTAGGTGTTCGCCAGGGCCACCACACCAACCAGCTCCCGGTTATTTGCCGAGGCGTTTTCCGGGGCGTGGTGGAAGCGGAGCAGCTCGGTGAGCGCCTGGTTGAGCTGCCACTTGTCGGCGATCATCTTCCCTGCCCGGCCATGATCGAAGCCCAGCATTATCTCTTCGGCTCTCGGCAATGGCCCCTGCTCAATTGCGGACAACTCCAGGGCCTGCCGGTATTCCTCGGCGAAACAGTTGTTCAGCGGGATTTTTCCCAGATCGTGGAGCAGCCCGGCCACAAAGAATTCCTCCTGCATCATGCCGGGGATTCCCTTGAGACCGGCCAGGGCCTTGGCCATCACCCCCACACAGAGGGAATGGGTCCAGAACGCATCCATGGACAGCGAGCGAAAGGAGTCTTCCCGGCCCATGCTGCCCAGGACCGCGGTGCTCAAGGCCAGGTTTTTCACGGTGTTGATCCCGAGCATGATGATCGCCCGGGTGAGGGAACTGATCTGGTTGGGCAGGGAATAATAGGCCGAGTTGATGAGCTTGAGCACCTGCCCGGTCAGGACCGGGTCCAGGGCGATGACCCGGTTCAGGTCGTTGGCCGAGGTGCTGGGGCGATTGCAGACCTCCAGAACCTTGGTCACCGTGGTGGACAGGCTCGGCATCCGCTCGATATATTTCTGGATCAGCGCGAAGCGCTGTTCGTTGGTCAGGGGAGCCCCGGGCATCAGCAGACCTATTGTTATAGTTCAGGAGCCGTTAACACTGCTGCCGTTTGACCATCCAGAGACGACATTATTTTACTGCAAACGGCTGAGACCATAGTAGCTGAGGCTGGCCGTGCGGTCAAGGAGCGGGTGGTCAACAATCGTGCTTTATCAAAAAATCACGCACCATTTCGTTCATGATCTCGATCCTGGATCTGCCGGTTTCATGGACAATGATCCAGACGCAGCGTTGAAAGGCCCGGAAAAGATCGCTGTCCACCTGGAGAGTCAGGCGCTCGCTCATCACGCCATGTTCCCGATGTTCCCCGGCAGTATCGGCGGAGGTCTGGTGCTGGTCGGCGTTCTGGTCCACGATCAGCATCCTTCCTGTCTGTTAAAGGCCACCGCCTCGGCATAGGTGACCCCGGCGCCGCCAAAGATATCGAGAGCGCTGCCGATGGTGGCGTCCAGGCGGTTTAGCCCCAACTCCTTGACCCGGTAGAGATCGGCAAGATTCTTCACCCCGCCGGCATAGGTGGTGGGGATGGGGCTGAAACGACCAAGCAGCGCGGTGAGCTCCTCTTCAATGCCGGCGCATTTGCCTTCCACGTCAACGGCGTGGATCAGGAATTCACCGCAATGGTTGGCAAAATACTCAAGGGACTGCTCGGATACCGTCACCTGCGTGAACTTCTGCCACCGGTCGGTGACGATATAATAAGCATCCCCCCTTTTCCGGCAACTTAAGTCAAGGACCAGCCGTTCCCTGCCCACGGCCCGGACCAGCTCGTTAAGCCGGTCTTCATGCACCACCCCGTCCTTGAACACCGCCGAGGTGACAATCACCGCGCTTGCCCCCTGATCCAGCCAATGGGCGGCATTGCCCGCCGTGATGCCGCCGCCCACCTGCAGCCCTCCGGGAAAGGCCTGCAAGGCCCCGGCCGCTGCGGCTTCGTTGCCCGGACCCAGCATGATCACATGGCCGCCGTACAGCCCGTCATGCCTGTACATGGCGGCATAATGGGAGGCTGGCTGGTCCGAGGCAAAGTTGGTGGTCAGGCGCCCCTGTTGTTCGTCGGAGAGGGTGGAGCCGACAATCTGCTTTACCCGGCCATGGTGGAGGTCAATGCACGGTCTGAATTTCATGGGGCATCATCTGTCCTGGGGCAACGTGCTGAATTTCCGGCAAGAGTAGCCCCTTTTCCGGGAAAAGGTCAACAAAAAAGGCGGACAGCTTGCGCCGCCCACCTTGTGCAGATCCATTCTTTACTGCTACCGCAAACGATTACTTGCAGTCTTCCCTGATCATGAAGGTCATGGGATCAAGCTTGAGGAGCTTGCCGCATTTGCTGACCGCCGCGGACCCCTTGATGATCTTCAGGTCAATGCAGTCGCTTTGCGGGACGGGCTGGAGGAGGACAACGGTGTTGAAGAGATCCTCCATGCCATTACAGGGGGCGGGCACTCCGGCTGCGCCCTGGCTGTCCGCCCCATCGCTGCACACCGCGGAAAACCAGATCTGCAGGTCCATGGCCTTGGCCATTTCCCGCATCCCTTCCAGCACCGTGCGGTCGGTTTTGACAAAATCAAAGCCGTCAACCACCATGCAGCTCGGCTTGATGACGTTCTGCTGCACAAGGTCATGCAGCCGTTCTTCCAGTTTGGCCCGGCTGAACTTGGACTCGTTGAAGGTGATGATCATCCGGTTGCGCATGATCGCGTCGTGGATTTCTCCGGCGTTGTCAAGCTTGCAGGCTTTGGCGATATCCTTGAACATGTCGTCGTACCAGAGCTTGGTTTTGTCCAGGCTCTGACCGACACTGACATGGACAACCTGCTTGTCGTTCAACAGGCTGTCCAGGGCGATCTGCACCAGCAGCGCGGTTTTGCCCACGCCGGCCCGCGCCATGACCAACCCCATCCGGCTGGATTCCTTGGCATCGCTTTCACCCTTCAGGTGGCGGATGGGATTCTTTTCAATCAGGTCTTGTTTCAGCATGGCGGTATCCTATTTTTGCAGTAACTACTTGGTTATTTAGGCTGAAGGCAGAGGACTGAAGTATACTAAAAAAAAACCTTCAACCTTCGGTCTATCCACCTGAGTAGCTACTATTTTTTATCTTTTTTCTGGGCCTTGGCGATCAACTCTTCGGCAACGCTCTTGGGCACCTGTCTGTAGGCGGCAAACTCCATGGTAAACTCTGCCTTGCCCTGGGTCAAGGAGCGAAGATCGGTTGAATAGCCAAACATCTCGGAAAGCGGAACCTCGGCCTCGATGACCGTGTAAGCCTCTTCCTCGTTGGTGCCGATGATGATGCCGCGCCGCTGGTTCAGACTGCCCATGATCGAGCCCTGGAACTCGGAGGGGCCCTCAGCCGCGACCTTCATGATCGGCTCCATGATCATCGGCTTGGCCTTACCGTATGCCTCCTTGAATCCGCCCATGGCGGCCAGCTGGAAGGCGATGTCCGAAGAGTCCACGGCATGGGAGGCGCCGTCGCTGATGACGCAGCGCACCCCGGTGACATGGGCGCCGATGAGAGCGCCTTTTTCCAGGCACTTCTGGAAGCCCTTGTCGCAGGAGGGGATATACTCACGGGGAACAGACCCGCCGACAATCTTGTCGACAAATTCATATTCGCCCTCTTCCAGAGGTTCAAGGTAGCCGGCAACCCGGCCGAACTGGCCGGAACCGCCGGTCTGCTTCTTGTGGGTATAGTTGAACTCGGCCCGCTGGGTGATGGTCTCCCGGTAAGCAACCTGGGGCGCGCCCACCGTTACCTCGGCCTTGTATTCGCGCTTCATCCGTTCGACGTACACGTCAAGGTGCAGCTCGCCCATGCCGGAGATGATGGTTTCCATGGTCTCGGCGTCCACATAGGTCTTGAAGGTGGGATCTTCCTTGGTAAAGCGGTTCAGGGCCTTGGACATGTTGTCCTGGGCCTTGTTGTCCACCGGGGTAATGGACAGGGAGATAACCGGCTCCGGCACATGCATGGAGGTCATGGAGAAGTTGTAATCCCCGCCGCTGGTGAAGGTGTCGCCGGAGGCGCAATCAATGCCGAACAGGGCCACGATATCGCCGGATCCGGCTTCGTCGATCTCCTCCATCTCGTCGGAATGCATCCGCACCAGGCGGCCAACCTTGGCCTTCTTGCCGGTCCGGACATTGACGATGGAGTCGCCTTTTTTCAGGGTGCCCTGGTAGGTGCGCACATAGGTAAGCTGGCCGTACCGGCCATCCTCAAGCTTGAAGGCCAGGGCCAGCAAGGGGTCGCTCGACAGGTTGCTCACCTTGACCTCGGCCTCGTCATGATCCAGATCCAGGGCGAAGTTGTCAACATCGGTCGGGCAGGGGAGATAGGCGTTCACCGCGTCCAGCAGGAGTTGCACCCCTTTGTTCTTGTAGGCGGTGCCCATCATCACCGGGGTGAATTCAAGGTCCAGCGTGCCCTTGCGGATCGCGGCCATGATCATTTCCTCGGTGGGCGTGCCTTCAAGCACGGCCTCCATCAATTCGTCGGAGAACATGGAAACCGCGTCCAGCATCTCTTCCCGCTTGAGGTCGCATTCCTCTTTGTACTTGGCGGGGATCTCCTCTTCGCGGATCGTGTCGCCGTTTTCCCCATCAAAATAGATGGCTTTCATCCGGACCAGATCGATAAGCCCCTGCATCTCGCCTTCGAGACCCATGGGCACCTGGATGGGCACGGCGTTCAAGGCCAGCTTGTCGCGCAGCTGCTTGATGACCTTGTCCGGATTGGCGCCGGTCCGGTCACATTTATTGATAAAGGCCACCCGGGGAACCCGGTAGCGGGTCATCTGCCGGTTAACCGTGATACTCTGGGACTGCACCCCGCCGACGGAACAGAGAATCAGCACCGCGCCGTCCAGCACGCGCAGGGCCCGCTCAACCTCGATGGTGAAATCCACGTGGCCGGGGGTGTCGATGATGTTGATGGCATGGTCCTTCCAGTCGCAATAGGTCGCGGCGGAACAGATGGTGATGCCCCTTTCCCGCTCCAGCTCCATGGAGTCCATTTTTGCGCCGACGCCATCCTTGCCGCGCACTTCATGGATCGCATGAATGCGCTGGGTATAAAAGAGAATGCGCTCGGTCAGGGTGGTTTTCCCCGAGTCGATATGGGCGCTGATTCCAATATTGCGGACCTTCGTAATGTCTCTCATGGTAAGTCTTCCACTCCATTCATGCATGTGCGCGGTTACGCCTGGCGCCGGTCAAGGCACCATACCTTGGCAAACCGGCATTAAGCCGTCGTTAAAAATAACGTGAACAATTGTGGCCCCGCGAACGGCAGCAACGCTAGTGGCGTAAGTAGCCGTAAGGAAAGGCCAAAAAAGTACAGGTTATTTTTGTAACGGCTGCTAAAAAACGGCCCTTGTCCGGGGCCGTATGGGCAGTCTTTTTCAGAACCGGCACTTTTACCCCTAAGCCATGCTGCTGTCAAGGGAAAAATTCGGCGCATTCGCACGCAGTTACTCGTGGCGGGCAGGAAAAAGTCAGGGGCGATGGGACAAGAGAAGGTCAAGCAAGTCAAAACAGGGCGAAGAAGCCCATCTGGCGGTCATGCCGGTCTTTTGACCTCTACTTTCCATCGGGGCATTGTCGTAGCAGTTGCCTTTCCGGCTCATTGAGGCCTTCATCTTGAGGCGGATATCTGGCCATGTCTGGCGTTGGATCTGGACAGTTGTCCCGCAAGGGAGCTGGCGACAGGAGCAGCAGGGGCTCCGGAAGTCCCGAAGGCGGTCGCAGCGCCTATAGACCGATGGGCAAATGGTCAGCGTAACGTAAGCTCGACCCGGAAACGGGAGGCAGGAACCGCCGGATACGTGGTCCGTACGTCCGGTGGTGCGGGAGGACGGCGGGGGCGACCCCGCCTCCTCCCCGATTCTGGCGCCCGGCCTCAGGTTCTGCTTGACAGGTCGCGTCCGGCAAGGGTAGGAATATGGTTTGGAAAAAATTCCCGGGCTGCCCCGGTTCCTTATTGTGCAAGGAGGTCTTTCCCATGCTTGAGGCGTATCGAAAACATGTTGCCGAGAGAGCGGAGCAAGGCCTGCCCCCCCTCCCCCTTTCCGCCGGGCAGACCACGGTTCTGGTTGAACTGCTCACACACCCGACCGCCGGAACGGAAGAAGCACTTCTCGACCTTATCACCAACCAG
>JAJZSH010000158.1 GCA_021822005.1 Deltaproteobacteria bacterium
TCCGATCTTGTGGAGACCTGGGAGGAGAATGTCTTCCCCGCCATGGCGGTCACCTGGGGCACCTATCCCAACACGCTGGGCCATGCCGGCTGTTTCCGCTGCCATAACGACAGGCTCCGCGACGCCCTTGGCAGGACCATCCCCGCCGAGTGCGATACCTGCCATATCGTGCTGGCCGAAAAGATATCCCCTGCCCAGGCGCACAAACAATTTGGGAGCCGTTAAGAAATAACCATTACATTTTCGACCATTTCGTTACGGTTCCTTACGCCGCTAGCAGCAGCGTAAGCGGCGCTGCTGCCGTTCGCGGGATCACAATTGTTCAAGTTATTTTTTAACGACGGCTTGGCATTCTTCCATCTCCCTGACGAAGACAAATTCTTCAGCACCCATAATTCCTTAGAGAAGGTGTCATTACAATATTCTGACCCTATTCTAACAATCCCGTGCTATCCTGTTGCTGTTGGCCCCTATCAACTCCAACCGCAGCGGGGATTGCCATGCATCATAAACGCCTTATCTGGCAGCTCTACCCAAGCCAGCTCCTTATCACCATCATCGCCCTTCTGGTCGCCGCCGGGTATGGGGCATATTCCCTCCGCGCCTTTCAGTTGGCCCAGACTGGTGCCGGTCTTGAGGCGCGAGCCCGTCTGGCGCAGGAAACTGTTCTTGCCCTGCTGGTCAGAAACGACCTGCCCGGGCTGCGGGCCTTCTGCACAACCGCCGGAAAAAATTCCGCCACCCGTCTGACGGTTACTGGTGCCGACGGCGGGGTCCTGGCCGATTCGGATGAAGACCCGGGCCGCATGGAAAACCACGGCGACCGGCCGGAGATCATCGCCGCCCTTGCCGGTCGACCCGTCCCCTCTCTGCGCTTCAGCCACACCCTCCAGGAAAAGATGATGTATGTGGCGATCCCCCTGGTGCACGAGGCCAAAACCAGAGGGGTGCTCCGAACCGCGATCCCGGTCACCTTCATCGACAGCGCGCTCAGGGAAATCTTTTTAAAGATTGTCTGGGGCTGCCTGATCGTCGCCCTGATCGTGGCCCTGGTCGCCTGGTTCATCTCGCAGCGCATCAGCAGGCCCTTGGAAGAAATGCGCCTGGGCGCCGAACGTTTTGCCAACGGCGCTTTCACCACCAAGCTGCGGGAAGAAGGGGCCGAAGAGGTGGCGAGCCTGGCCAGGGCCATGAATGCCATGGCCGATCAGCTCGATGGCCGGATCAAGACCATTGCCCGGCAACACAGCCAGCTGCAGGCGGTTTTTTCCAGCATGGTCGAGGGGGTCATCACGGTGGATACCGAGGAGCGCATCCTCGATATAAACCAGGCCGGCGCCAGGCTGTTGAACATCGCCCCTGAGAAGCTCCGGGGGAAAAACGCCCTGGTGGCGGTGCGCAATTCCGCCCTGCAACGCTTTGTCAGCCAGGCCCTTGCCTCCGTCAAGCCCATCGAAGGGGAAATCGACCTGACCGACCGGGAAGGGCAGGAAAAATACTTCTACGCCCACGGCACACGGTTCCAGGATGCCTCGGACATGACCAGCGGCGCGATCATCGTCATCAATGATGTCACCAACCTCCGCAGGCTGGAAAACATGCGCCGCGACTTCGTGGCCAATGTTTCCCACGAGCTGAAAACCCCGATAACCTCCATCGAAGGCTTTGCCGAAACCCTGCTGGACGGGGCCCTGGATACCCCAGAGGACGCCCGGAGGTTTGTGGAGATAATCGCCAAACAGTCCAAACGGCTGCACGCCATCATCGATGATCTCCTCGCCCTGTCCCGGCTTGAACAGGATCAGGAGCAGACCGAGCTTGTGCTGAGGGAAGAAAAAATCATCAACCCGCTGCGCCGGGCCATTGAGACGTGCGGGCTCAAGGCAGCCGAGAAAAAAATCAGCATCGAAATGGAAGCGGCGGAGGATTTGACCGCCAGCCTCAACAGCCCCCTGCTCGAACAGGCGGTCACCAACCTCATCGTCAACGCCATCAAGTACAGCGAAGAGGGCGGCAGGGTGTTGGTCCGGGGAAAACAGCGTGACGGAGAAAAAATCGCCATCGAGGTGCAGGATTTCGGGGCAGGGGTCGCAGCCCAGCACCTGCCGCGCCTGTTCGAGCGCTTCTACCGGAGCGATGCGGCCCGCAACCGCAAACTCGGCGGCACCGGCCTGGGCCTGGCCATCGTCAAACACATTGTCCAGGCGCATGGCGGCGAGGTAGGCGTCCACAGCGAAGTCGGCAAGGGCGCAACCTTCACCATCCTGCTCGATAAGGAGAAACAACATGAAAACACCCATGGAACATGACAAACCCACCTTGACCACCGCCCTGGAAAAGGCGGCCAAGCACATCTGCACAACCCGGAGCGGGCTGTGTCCCCATGTGGTTGTACAATATCCCTGCCCCAGCGACTGCACCCTGGACACCGTAGCCTGGGAATGCTGGGTCCGGTTCTTCCTCGATCAGGCCAACCATTCCCGGCCCCGGGAAAACACCGGCTGAAAATCGCGACCATCCCGTGCCGGTCCGCCACACCTCCCTCCTGAATCAAACCATGTTGCAAATCTAACACGACCCTGACAGAGATCACTTATAGCTATAAGGAAAGAGGATGACGGCAGACCGCCAATAATCAACAAGGGGGTGAGATGGTGAGCAGACTTTCCTTCGCGGACATTTCGATGTCCCGGACAGGGGCGGGGCAAGACCCCAGACCCACGGAACGCGAGTGTATCACCCTGCTCGCCCTTGATCCCCATAACCCGGCCAGCCTGCCCTTTTTCGGGTCCGACGCCACCACCGGCTGCGAAAACGAGCTGCAGGTGGCGGTGACCGGCCGACGCGAGACGGTGGATCTGCCCAGGGCCATTGAGCAGTCGAGTTACTACGCCAACATCATCAAACGGGCCGACCGCGGCGAAACCTCGCCCCGATCCCTGCGGAACCTGGAGCGCTACCTCGGCGACAATGTCGAGCAGGTCTGGGAAAACAGCTGGGTGCGTTTCCCCCTGTCCAGCCTGCACCCAAACGCCAGGGAGATCCTGGCCGGTGACCTCAAGGCCGACAAACAGGATCCTGGCCGCGGCGAACGCTCCGATGCCGCCCGTTTCTTTGTGGAGGAGGGGGGAGAAAAACTTCTGCACATCCCCATCAGTTATCTGCTCAAGCTGGCCCTTGCCGATGTCCTCGGCGAAGGCGGCAGCCATGAAACGGTGCAAAAAACCGGGAGCCGGTTGCTCGCCCACCTGTTGAGCGACAACACCTCGCCGGAAACCTTTTCCTTCCATGTTACCGGCATGCATCCCCACACCGGCTATGGCCGGGCCCTGGCCCGGGAGACGGCCAAGCGCTTCCTCTTTACCCAGCTGCTGATCATGTATGCCAATGAAAAGTTCGAACTGGTCCGGCGGGGGCAGAAGGCGACGCTTTTTTTCTCCCCGCATCCGCCGGTGCGGCAGCGGGCCCTGAACGAATGCATCTCCGACGCCTTCTACCGCAAGCTGTTCATGAGCCCCTGCCTCTCCGGCTGGGACGAAGGCGAGGCCAAGCACCAGTACATGATCCTCTGCCACCAGGTCTTGAGCCGCAGCCACCTGAACGCGGTGATGAAGATGCGCGAGGCAGGCATCATCACCACCAACCTGGTGATGATGCCCCACACCTCCAACATCAGCCTGGCCAACAACGGCACCCATGTCAGCATGGGCAGCCGCAAGCTGAGCCGGCTGCTGCGCGACCCCGCCTCCGGGTTCACCGCCCGGCACGAGAAATGTGTGGGCGACCTGGTGGCCAAGATCATGGAGCACTTCCTCCCCCTTTTTGTCACCACCTACAGCGCCGCGCCCTACCGTCTCGCCTTCGAGGACTTCCATCCGGAACAGGCCCTGGGCTTTCTGCCGCACCAGCTGGACTATACCCACCTGCGCATGCTCTGGCGGCGCTGGCGGAAAAAGGCGCACAACAAGTTCTGCGGCCAGGCCCTCACCCCCTTCGGACCGCAGCTTATCGACCAGATCATCGGGGGGGCCTGCCGCTGCAAGGGGGATTTTATCCCGGATTTCCGGCTCATCGATTACCCGGTGGCCCTGCTTTCCACCGAGCAAAGCGCCAGCCAGGACGGTCGCCTCCACAATGACCTCCGCCTCAAGGAAGACCTGGACATGATGGGGATCTTTGACAAACGGATGTCGGTCTACCTGCCGTACAAGCTGCGGGAATTCGCGGTCATGGGCTTTTCCGGCTTCGAGGCCCGGCACTATTCGCTCTTTGAGCAGTTCGCCGGCGACCTGGGCCGGGCCACCGACCTGCAGATGCTGCTCAACGCCCTGGCCTTCAAGCTCATCGCCTCCGGCGCCTGCAGCCATCAGCATATCCCCGACACCCCCTTTGTCGAAAGCGAACGGCGCCAGATCCTGTTCGGCACGGCCATCGGCATCCCCACCTTTTTCGTGCACAAGGAAACGCCCAACCGTTTTCTGCGGACCATTCTGAAAAAAACTAAAAACACCCGGACAAGCCGCCGCTACCCCGGTTATCTGCGGGTGTTGCACCAGGACTACCGGCTCGCCCTTCTTGAGATCATCCGCGAAGAGGCGGCCCATCTGGTGGAGGGTTTCGGCTTTGCCGATCTGCTTGCCGATCTGGAGCTGCGCCTGCGGGAACCTGCCCGGCATGGGGCTTTGGGCCGGCTGACCAGCGGGATTCTCGCCAAGGAGGGCGCCGACTCCCCCTTCGAGATGACGGCCAGGGAGTTCAACCTGGCGGCGGAGCGTTACTATCGCGAGGAGCTGCGGCAGGAGCAGATCAGTGAAGGCTGGCAGTTTGTCGCCGGGGATATCCAGGCCATGGCCGCCGGCGAGATCCCGCTCTCCCTGGAAGTGCGCGCCGAAGTGACCGCCATCCTTGGCTCGCAGGAGGTCGGCGCCTTCCTCAGCCGGACCCACGATGAACTGCTGGACGATTGTCTTGCCCCGGCAACCGCGGCGCGGCTGCTGCAACTCATGGTCATCGCCGAGGATCTGGACAGCAAGCGGCAAAAACAGACGTAAACGTTCACCAGCACAGCATCTGCTTTGGCAAACGATTGCGATACAGGCACTTCCGCCATCATGGCTATTGCTCCGGTGGTTAACTAGTGCCCATCCGGAAACGGCCCTTTCGCCCGATTGCCGCGTTGCTCAGTCGCCGAAAAATGCTCACGTACCATATGCGCTCCGCATTTTGGTCAAGGTGCGGCTTCAACCGCGATAACTATCATCGGCTTTGCATATTTAACCACCGGAGCAATAGGAGAGCATCCATGCATCAGTACGTCGAGCGGTTGAGCGGCACGGTCATGACCGAGAAACTCTTCGGCGACCGGATCGTGCGTTTCCTGTACTCCCGGGCCCGGGAGAAGGCCCCTTTTCTCTTCCGCCTGGCGACCTCGGCCCGGATGTCGAGCCTGCTCGGCTTGTATCATTTTGATTTGCGGCTGACGCCGCGGCTCAGCGGGAACTCCCGATTCCTGGCGCGCTGCGGCGTCGATCTTGCTGAATGCGTGGCCCCGCGGGCATATTTCACCACCCCGCGCAGGATCTTCGAGCGGCAGATCCGCTACTGGCAGTGCCGGCCCATGCCGCAGATGGAGGGTGGTGTGGTTTCCCCCGCCGACGGCCGGGTCGCGCTGGGGGCCCTGGCCCCTGATGCCCCGCTTTTCCTCAAGGACAAGTTTTTTGACTATGCGGAGTTGCTGGGCGCTGACCGCCGCCGCTGGCTTGAGGTCTTTAGCCATGGCGACTACGCGGTCTTCCGGCTGACCCCGGACAAGTACCATTACAACCACAGCCCGGTATCCGGCCGGGTGGTGGAACACTACTCCCTGGGCGGCGTGTATCATTCCTGCAATCCCGGCGCGGTGGTGGAGGTGGTCACCCCTTACTCCAAGAACAAACGGGTGGTCACCGTCATCGACACCGATGTGGCCGGCGGCACCGGGGTGGGGTATGTGGCGATGGTGGAGGTGGTGGCCCTGATGATCGGCGACATCGTGCAATGTTACAGCGATACGGGCTATGACCATCCGCTGCGGATCCGGCCCGGCATGTTCCTGAGCAAGGGACAGCCCAAAAGCCTCTACCGGCCGGGGAGCAGCACCGACATCCTGCTTTTTGAGAAGAACCGGGTCCGTTTTGCCGGGGATCTCCTGGAAAAAGGGAGGCGGACCGATGTGCACAGCCGCTTCAGCCTCGGTTTCGGCCGACCCCTGGTGGAGATTGAGGTCCAGGTACGCTCCCTCATCGCCATGGCAAAAAATCGGGAGCCCATTGACTCCCCCTCCCTTGACGGGAGGGGGCAGGGGGGTGGGTGAAGTTGCCGGAGGCATCAGAGCCGGCGCCTTCCCCCTCACCCTATCCCTCTCCCGCAGGGGGAGAGGGGATTTTTCTGCATTCTGCAATCTTCTGACCGGACAAGGCGGAGACAAACCCAACACAGGAGCAACGAGATGAGCAACTCCCTTTTCACCCTGATCCTGGCCCTGGTGCTGCTGCCCATGCTGCTGCGGGCCTACACGGTTCTGCCGCGCGAAAAGTGGCAGATCATCGCCGCGATTCCGACCAGGAAGGGTGCAACGGACGGCTGCTGGCACGGCACCAACATCACCTATTACGGGGCGCTGCTCGCCAGCGGCAGTCTTTTCGGGGTGATGGTCTTCTTTCTGCTCCTGGGCGCCCTGGGTGTGCCCATGTGGGGGATCATCGGACTGGTCCTCGGGGTGATGGGCTGCTCGGTGGCCGCGGCCAAGCTTCTCGCCATGGCGGTGGAGAAGAAAAGAAACACCTTCACCGTGGGCGGCGCCGCCATCATCGGCCTGGTGAGCATGCCGCCGGCAGTGGCTGCCTATAACGGACTGGCCTCGCGGTGGGACGCGCCGCAGGTAGCCCTCATCCCGGTGATGGCCGCCCTGGCGGTTGCCTATCTGCTGGGCGAGGGGATCGGCCGGCTCGCCTGCCTCAGCTTCGGCTGCTGCTACGGCAAGCCCTTGTCCGAGCTGGGGCCGAGAGCGCGCCGGCTCTTCGCCCCATTCGCCGCCACCTTCCTTGGCTCCACCAAGAAGATTTCCTACGCCTCCGGTCTTGCCGGGGTCGGGGTGGTGCCGATCCAGGCCATCACCTCATTGCTTTCGGTGACCATCGGCCTGGTCGCCATGTATCTCTTTCTGGAGG
>JAJZSH010000159.1 GCA_021822005.1 Deltaproteobacteria bacterium
AGCGCTCAGGATTATCGGCCACCGGGAGCCGGGCTTGAGCAAGGAGGCCATGAAGGTTCTTGCCAGGCTGGACTCGCCACGGGCGGTCAAGGTGTTTGTCAGCCCCTCCTGCCCGTATTGCCCGCAGGCGGCGGTCAACGGAATCCGGGCCGCCGTGGCGCGACCGGATCTTGTCTCCCTCGAGATTATCGATATCCAGGCCAATCCGGACCTGGCCGAACAGTACGCGGCCCAGAGCGTGCCCCAGACCTTTGCCAACGAAAAGCAGATCGGCCTAGGCGCCCAGCCGGAGGAACTTTTTGTCGCCTCCCTGGCAGCGCTGGAGCCGCAACGGGTTTTCATCCCGGACAGCGATGCCGAGGAGATCGCCTGTGATCTGGTCATTGTCGGCGGCGGGCCTGCCGGCCTGACCGCGGGCATCTACGCCGCCCGGAGCGGTCTGCAGGCGGTGGTCGTGGAAAAAGGCGTGCTGGGCGGGCAGGTCGCCACCACCCCCATGGTGGAAAACTATCCGGGCTTCACCCAGGTGGGCGGCAAGACCCTGGTGGATATCATGGTGACCCATGCCCTCGAATATGTGAAGATTTTTCCCGGCGAGGAGGTGCAGAACATTACGCCGGGCGAGGTTTTCACGGTCACGACGAACAGGCGCCGCTACAAGGCGCGGGCGGTGCTGCTGGCCACCGGCGCGGGCAACAAGCGGCTTGGGGCGCCGGGGGAAGAGCGGTTGGCCGGGCGCGGGATCAGCTATTGTTCGACCTGCGACGGCCCGCTTTTCAAGGGCAAAAAGGTGCTCATGGTGGGGGGCGGCGACAGCGCCGTGACCGAGGCCCTGCACCTGCACAACATCGGGGTCGGGGTGACCATGGTGCACCGGCGGGAGAGCCTGCGCGCCCAGGAACGGCTGCTTGTCACCCTGCGGCAGTCCGGCATCCCGGTTCTGTTCAACAGCGAGGTTGCCGAGATTTTGGGAGAGGCCAGGGTTGAAGCGGTGCGGCTCAAAAACAACCGAACCGGGGAGGAATCCACCCTGCCGGTGGATGGGGTTTTCATCGCCATCGGTTATGCCCCGGCAGTGGAGCTGGCCCGAAGCCTCGGGGCCGAATTGACCCCGGACGGCTATATCAAAAAGGATGAGCGCCACCGGACCACGGTGCCGGGGATCTACTCGGCAGGCGACGTGGAGGGCGGCTTCAAGCAGATCGTCACCGCGGCCGGCCAGGGGTCCGAGGCGGCGCTCGCCATCTTTGAAGACCTGATCAACCCTTACTGGACAGTTCAGAAAAAGCGGTAGATGACCGCGGTTGCCACGGCCCAGAGCAGGATCAGGATTGTTCCGCCAGCGCAGGCGGCGCCAAGCAGCCGGTGGCCCGGCAATTCCCGGCGGTTTTCCTGATAGCCGAGGAGCAGCCCGCAGAGGACGCCTGCCGCCATGCCGCCGCCATGGGCCCAGTTGTTGATTCCCGGCACCAGCAGGCCAAAGACGAAGATGCTCATGGCCCAGCCGCCGATCTGTTGGTACACCCGCTGCCCATAACTGCCGCCCCGGCTTTTCCCGTAATAGAGAGCCGCGCCGATCAGGGCGCAGACCGCGGCCGAAGCGCCGATGGTAAAAGGAACCCCGGCCAGGTAGGACAGCAGAAAACCGCCGATGCCGCCCAGGGTGTAGATGCTGAACATCCGGGCCAGGCCGTATTCCTGGACAACCAGGGGGCCGATCTGCCGCAGGGCGATGAGGTTGAAGATGAGATGGAGCAGGCTGCCGTGCAGATAGCTGGCGGAAACCAGCGACCACCAGCGGTGCAGGGCCTCGATGGGCATGGTGCCGGTCGCCCCCAGCAGCAGGAGGCTCCGGTTGTCCGGCGAGAGAAAACCAAAGGGGTTCATGCCCAGGGACATGCCGCCCGGATGCATGATCAGCGAGAGGGCAAAAAGGGCGATGTTGAGGCCGCTTAAGCCTGTGAGAAAGAGCTCCGGGTCATGGAACAGGCGGAGGAAGGCATTGTTTTTCCACCAGGAACCGGGGGACTTGAGGCCGCAATACGGGCAGCTGGGTTCATCCCGGCTGATGAGGCGGCGGCAGTTCGGGCAGAATTGCGAGGTCTTGCGGGAGGCGGTCATATGGCGGCTTCGCTGGATTGATAAGGTTATTTTTCGTTGTCCCAGCTAACCACACCTGTTCTTAAAAAACCAGAAAAAGCCAACGGCGACAGGTTGGAAAATTGCAGAAGGCAAAAAAGTCCCCTCCCTCCTTGGGGGGAGGGTTAGGGAGAGGGGGAAGTTGGCAACGGCACCAAATCCAGGACGTTCCCCCTCACCCTAACCCTCTCCCGCAGGGGGAGAGGGAATTAATTGGATGTCGATTACAAAGTTACAAGGGACTAGCCTGACATTACTATGAAAAAGCGTGACCGCATGTCTGGGTCATCGGCGGAGGCCATCATGGGGACGCAGCCTCTTCTTTTTTCCCTGCAGGATTTTTACGGCGGAAGCATCCGCGCCCGGCTCGCCGTCGCCCATATCCTCTATCCCCATCTTGCCCGGGAGCTGGCCGCCAACGAAGCGTTTGCCCGGATGCTGGCCCAGGCGGTGATCTTTCAGAAAGAGCTGGCCCGGATCATGGCCGCCCTTGACCTGGGCGCCCTCTGCGCCGTCTGTGGCGGCAGGGCCGGAGGCGGATGCTGCAGCAGCTTTATGGCTGGGGAAAACGATGTGCCCCAGTTGCTCTTGAATCTCCTGGCCGGGGTTCCGGTTGCAGCCCTGCGGGAGGATGATGAGTGCTGTTTTCTTGATGAAACCGGTTGTCTGCTTCTTTTTAAACCCATGTTCTGTCTGAATTATAACTGCCGACAGATCAGGCAGGGCGCTGCTCCAGCCCGGATGCGGAGGCTGGAGCAGGGTGTCGGCCGCCTGCTCCAGCAGCAGTATGCCCTGGAGCAACTGCTGCTGGTTGTGCTGCGGCAGCGGGGTACACTGGCGGGCTGATTCCCGGCTCAGCAGCCTTCCACCGCCTTGCCTTTCTTCTTGGCCGGAGCGGCAGCCGGGGCCGGAGCTGCTTTCTGATCCGGAGCAGTCGCAGCCGCGGTATGGCAGGCGGTGCACTCGCTCGGTCCCTTCTTGCCGTTCACCCCGGCGGTATGGCAGGTCTTGCACCGGGCATGGAACACGTCCATGGGCTTCTGGAGTTTGGCCTTGGCGAATTTCGCGGTGTGGCAGGTTGTGCAATGGAGGGTGTCCGTGTTCGGCAGGGTGGCGATGGCCGCTTCGGTCAGGGGCTGATGCTTGGCATCGTGATGGCAGGCGCCGCAATCAAGGCCAAGGGCCGTGTGTTTGGCATGGCTGAAACGGGCGGGTTTCTTGCCGTTGATCACCAGTTCCTGGGCCGGGGCCGCGATCTTTCCGCCTGCCGGGGCAGGGGCGGCATTCAGGTCGTTCATGGTAACGGTCAGGCCGGCCGCCCACACCATGGCAAGGGCAATCATGGTTTTTTTCATCGTCATTCCTCCTAAGGTTGTTTTTTTGGGTTTCCCGGGTTGGCTCCTGCGGAGTCCCTTCTCCTTTTGTCTGTATCTTACCACGGTCCGGCGGTTTTCCTAGAGGACATGGGGTGATGTCTGGCGACATCCGTTACAGGGCAGGGGATGTCGGGGTCTCATGTCTGGCCGCCGCTTCGCTTTCGTTGATTTCCATTGCCCCCGTTTCGGCGGGCGTGGTAGTCTGGCGCCCGGTGAAAAAGACGGCAGGCCGCGCGGTTGCGCTTTTGATATATGGACAGGGAAGATGACGCATCAGAAAACAAGCAGAAAAACGGAACTCCTGGCCCCGGTTGGGAGCCTGGAGTCATTTTTCGCCGCCCTGGAGAATGGGGCCGATGCCGTGTATTGCGGCTTAAAAGAGTTTTCCGCCAGGGCCAAGGCCAAGAATTTCACCCTGCCCGAGGTGGAAAGAATGGCCGCTCATGCCCACCGGCAGCAGCGGCGACTCTACATCGCCCTCAACACCCTGATCAAGGAAAAGGAGCTGCCCCAGCTGGTCGGGATTCTCGCCGACCTGGCCGGGATCGGGGTGGATGGCCTCATCATCCAGGATCTCGGAGTCTGGCGGCTGGCCAGAAACCATTTTCCCCAGTTGCCCCTGCACGCCTCAACCCAGCTGGCCGTTCATAATGCGGCAGGGGTCGGGATGCTGGAGCAGATGGGGTTCACCCGGGCGGTCCTGGCCCGGGAGCTCTCCCTTGCTGAGATCGGGGCAATCCGGCAGCGGAGCACCATCGAGCTGGAGCATTTTGTCCATGGGGCGCTGTGTTTTTCCGTTTCCGGCCAGTGTCTGTTTTCTTCCGCCGTAAGCTCGATGAGCGGCAACCGGGGCCGCTGCGCCCAACCCTGCCGCCGCCGCTATCTCAACCGGCAACAGCCCGGCTATCATTTTTCCACCAGCGATTTTTGCGCCCTTTCCCAGCTGCCCCAGCTGCTCAAGGCCGGGGTTGTCAGCTTGAAGATTGAAGGGCGGATGAAGAGCGCCGAGTATGTGGCCCGGGTGGTGGCGGCCTACCGGCTGGTGCTGGACGCCCCGGAAAGCGGACGCAAGCAGGCGATGCAGGAGGCGGAGGAGCAGCTGGCCCTGTCCTTTGGCCGCCAGGCGACCAAGGGATTTCTTTCCGGTTCCGTCCCGGCGGGGATTGCGGATTCCTCCCGGCAAGGCACCCTGGGCAAGCATCTCGGCGAGGTGACTTCGCTGCGCGGCGGCATGCTGGGCTTTGTGACCGGCGACCGGCTGCATGTGGGCGACCGGATCCGCATCCAGCCGCAGAACGACCAGGCCGGCACCGGCTTTACGGTACGGGAGCTCTGGATCGAGCAGAAAAAACTTAAGGCGGTCAAGGGTGGGGATTTTGTCCGGGTGCGGATTCCCGACAAGGGCGGTTTTTTTCAGGTGGGAGACAAGGTCTTCAAGGTGGGGGGCAAGGCCGCCTTTACCCTGAGCCCGGAGGCGTGTCGCGCCACTCTCGATCAGGTGGCTGTGCCGGATAAGAGTTCGGTCCACAAGGAGAGCCTGGGGCAGGCCCGAGCGCAGGCCCTGGCCAGTCTGCTGCCTGGATCTGCCCCCCAAGCGGTATCTACTCAGACCCTGACCGTGCGGGGGAGGGAACCCCAGGATTTTCGTATCCTGGATGAGCCGTCCGTTGCCAGTCTTGAGCTGCCGCTGACCCCGGAGACTCTGGTGGCCTTAAAAAAGGTGGACCACCAGCGTGCTGATTGGCAGGGGCGGGTTATCTGGGAGATCCCGCCCATGCTTTTTGGGGGTGAGTGGGACGAATACCGTCGGGCGGTGGGGATGCTGGCGGGGCAGGGGTTTTGCCGGTTCCGTCTCAACAATCTCGGGCATCTCCCCCTGTTTGCCGGCCTGTCCGGGCTGACCCTGCTGGGCGGCTTCCGCTGCTACACTCTGAACAGCCAGGCTGCGCTTGCCTGGCAGGAGCTGGGTCTTGCCGGACTCACCGCCGATCTGGAGGACGACCGCAAGAACCTGCAGGAGCTCTTCCGCCGGGGTGTCCATCTGCCTCCCTTGGCGGCCACGGTCTACAGCCCGTTGGTGGTGATGCTTTCCCGCATCCCGGTCCGGGGAGTGCGGCCCGGCTCGGTGTTGCGGGCGGAGGGGGGAGAGGGCTATCGCGTTTTCCAGCACCACGGACTCACCGAGGTGCAGGCGGAGCAGGATTTTTCCCTGCTGGGGTTTCTCGGTGCACTCAAGGGTATGGGCTGCGCCTGGATTATCGCCGACCTGAGCCATTGCGGGGCTATTTCCGCAAGGGGGCGGCAGGTGCTGGCCGCTCTTGCCGCTGATCAGCCCCTGCCGGAAACCACGACCTTCTTCAACTACGAGCGCGGCCTGGCCTGAATCCTCTCCTTCTCGATCGTTTCCTCAATCATTTCCCCATGGTCTGCATCCCTCTGAAAAATATTGACAACCCCTGGGCAACGGCTTAATGGATAATACGGTTTAGTCATCTTTAGACAATATTGGACAGAAATGGATAAAACATTTATTTCCATAAAGGGTGTCGCGGAAAAGCTGGGTGTTTCTGAGAAGACCATCTACCGCATGGTGAGCGATAACCAGATCCCCTTTGCCGTGAAGATCGGCGGGCAATGGCGCTTCAAGGCCGAGGAGGTGGTCGACTGGATCGACAGCCAGAAGCCGGGCGCCGCCGCACCCCGCAGAAAGACGGATCACCGCCTTTCCCTGGTCGATGCCCTGGAAAACGGCGCGGTTCTTTATCGCATCCACGGCAGCAACCGTGATGAGATCATTGACGAGCTGTTGGCTGCCCAGCCCTATTCCGCGAACTTTGATGCCAAGGGGATCAAGATTTCCCTGCTGTCGCGGGAATCGGTGGCCTCCTCCTCCCTGGACGGCATTGCCTGGATGTGGCCCGACCCGGCCCTGCCGGTCTATCTGGAAAAGAGCATGGTGATTCTTGCCTTTCTCGAACATCCGGTGGATTTCAAGGCCCTGGACCATCGCAAGACCGAACTGCTTTTTCTGGTGCTGCCCGCCAACAACACCGAACTGGCCATCATCGAACGTAAATTGTGGCGGCTTTCCATGTCCGCCTCCTTTCTGCGCGGCATCAGAGAGCAGCTGACCCGCAAGAAACTGCTTGAGTTTATTGCCGCGCAGGAAGCCATGATTTTTCACCAGGGGCCCGCTGCATGAATCTCCTTTTTGTTGCTTTTTCCCTCTTCGGCCTTGGCGCGCTGCTGGCCGCCATGCCGGGGCGCGGCGCCGACAAAACGGCCACTCTCCTTGGCAGCGGCAGCGCCATCCTTGGTTGCCTTTTCGGTCTGGCCGCGGCAGGGCAGGGCCTGGTTGCCGGCGGGGCGGAAACATTTTTTCTGCCCTGGTCCATGCCGGGCGGGGCGTTTTCCCTGCGGCTGGACGGCCTCTCCGCCTTCTTTCTGCTCCCCCTCTTTGTCGTTGGCCTGGCCGGCGCCCTCTATGGGGCCGAATACATGAAGGGGGGAAGAGAACGGCTCCGGCCCGGACTGCACTGGACCTGGTACAACCTGCTCGTCCTTTCCATGACCCTGGTGGTGACTGCGGCCAACGGCCTGCTTTTTCTTTTTGCCTGGGAGTGCATGTCGCTCACCTCCTTCTTCCTGGTGATCAGCGAGTACGATCTGGCGGAAGCGGTG
>JAJZSH010000160.1 GCA_021822005.1 Deltaproteobacteria bacterium
GAGCGGGGGGTCGCCCTTGAATCTTCCAATATCATCCTGCCGGAGAGCCTCACCCTGTCAGGGCACCGGCCTGGCCGCACCCCTGGCCCCGGTCAGGCCGGAGAGGATGCCTCCGGGGCAACGGAGGCGGAGGAAGTCGCCTTTGACCTCGGGCTTGAGCAATACATCACCGATATTGAAAAAAAACTGATCAGAACGGCCCTGGCCAGGACGAAGAATTCCAGAATGAAAGCGGCGGATCTCCTGAAAATGAGCTTCCGTTCCTTCCGGTACAAGGCGAAAAAATATAACATCTGAGGCCTGCCCCAGGACGCCCCTGCCCAGAGAGGCCAGGGACAGGCCATTTTCCTGAACCCCCTTTTTAAAAGGCCATATGATACTTTCCGCCCTCTGCCCCCATAGCGGCTCGCCTGCCGCCAATGATCATCTCAAGAAACAGATCCAGTGGCTGCTGTTTTTCAGGGTGCTTTTTCTCTCCCTGATGCTGGGGATCAGCGTCCTTCTCCAGACAAGGGCACCTTCCATCTTTCTTCCCCCGCTGCACTATCTTGCCTATTTCATTGCCGGACTCTACCTGTTCACCATCCTCTCCGCCCTGGTTGTTAGGATGATACAGTGCTATTCCCGCTTCGGCTACCTGCAGATCACCCTGGACACCCTCCTGGTGACGCTCCTGGTTTTTTCCACCGGCGGCAGTCAGTCTGTTTTCACGGTGGTGTATTTTTTCCCCATCGTCATGGGGGCCTTCATGCTTTTCCGGCGGGGCAGCCTGTTGTTTGCCGTGCTGAGCGCCCTGCTGTTTGCCGCCCTGCTCCTTGTCGAGTATGGCGGATATGCCTCCCGCTTTGTCCAGGCCTACCCCAGCCAGCTGGCCAATTTCCAGATGCTTCTCCATTATTTCACCATTTACAGCCTCACCTTTTTTCTGGTTGCCATCCTAAGCTCCATGCTCTCGACCCGACTCCAGAAGACAGAAGCGGAACTGTTCCAGACCGCAAGCGACTATGACCGGCTTTCCTTTCTGTACAAGCAGATCTTTGATGACATCAATACCGGCATTATCACCGTTGACGCCAACAACCGGGTAACATCCTTCAACCGTGCGGCCGAAGTCATAACAGGCTATAGTTTTGGCGAGATCCTCGGCCAGGAACTTTCCCGGCCGTTTCCCGGCCTGGAAACACCCCTGCTCCACGACGACGAGCGGCGGCACATGGCCGCCATCCCCCGCAAAAACGGAGAAACGATCCCGGTGGGATATTCCTGCTCCAGGCTCAACGCCCCGGACGACAACGAAAACGGCTCCGTGTATACCCTGCAGGACCTCAGTCAGATAAAAAAAATGGAGGCCCAGGTGCAGCAGGCCGAAAAAATGGCGACCATCGGCGAAATGGCCGCAGGCATTGCCCATGAACTCAGGAATCCCCTGGCCGCCATCTCCGGGGCCGTGCAGCTGCTGGACAGGGAAACAGGGGACAATTCCGTCAACAAACGGCTGTTTGACATCATCATGCGGGAATCAGACAGGCTTGATGCAACAATCCATGAATTTCTCCTCTTCTCCAAGCCGGTCAACCCGGAAAAGGAATGGTTTTCCTTGCGGGCTCTGGCGCGGGAGGCCATGGAAACCCTGGGCCAGGACCAGGGCTGGAACCCCGCCCTGACCATTGACCTGGAGATCCCGCCCGGTCTTGACTGCTGGGGTGATCCACAGCTGATCAGGCAGGTGCTTCTCAATCTGGTCGCAAACAGCGCCAATGCCTGCCGGAATATGGAAAAGGGAAGGATACTGCTCCGGGCCGAGGAAACCACAACCGGGGACAAGGAAACACTCGCAGCCGCCATTATCCTGGAGATCGTTGACAACGGCCACGGCATACCAGAAGGTATCCGGGAAAAAATATTCGAGCCTTTTTTTACAACCCGGGAAACCGGGACGGGGCTGGGCCTGGCCATTGTCCGCCAGATCGTGCACAGCCATGGCGGCGAGATTTCCCTGCGCGATTGCCAGCCTAAAGGCACGATTTTTTCCGTCAGCCTGCCCCTGCCGTGATAGGTTCAAGGATAAAAGGTGCAAGGCAAGACCGGAACCTCCCGGTTATCCTTTAACCTTTGGCCTTTAGCCTGCTTTATCGCAAAGCGGCAATTATGGAAAGAAGCAGATAGACGGCGAGCCAGCCGGCGATGAACAGCAACGATCTTCGTCGTCCCTGGCCTTCTGTGCCCACGCAGACCAAGGCGACAACCACAGTACTGGGAAAGATCACTCCGGCCCAAAATGGCTGAACGTAGCGCAGCAACTCCTGCAAGCCGAGCAGAAACCATGGCCCCTGGATATGGAACAGCCCGAGGCGGGCTGGCTCCATGGGCGCGGCCAGACAGAGGCTGACCACCACCGTGCCGAACAGCAGCAGGCTATGCTGGCCAAAGCCAACCCGGTAGCAGCGCAGATGATCCCAGCAACAGACCCCCCAGACAAGCCCCAGGCCGATGAGATGGTTGGCGTAGACCCGCTTCATGCCCTCGGCCTCGATGGCAAAAAGCAGGGAGTTCAACGGCGCTCCCAGATAGGGAATGGACAGGGTGATATTTTCGGCTATGACGCCCGCGGCCTCCCCGGTTGCATCCGCCCGCAGGACATAGCCGGTAAAGAGCAGCAACAGCGCGGCAGGGACAGAACCGATCAGCAGGAGCCATTTGCCGAAGCGCAGCTGCTGATCGGTTTTTGCCAGGATAACCGCAGCCAGATGGCACAGGGAAAAAAGGAAAAACAACTGACTGGAATAAAAATGGCAAGATCGGAAGAATTGCCCGAATGGCACCAGCAGATCGAGGGAGCTTGCGGAAAAAAAAGGCGTGGCGGGGTCGTACTGGAAGGCCACCACCATCCCGGATAAAACAGAGAGGTAGAGCGAGACCAGGCTCTTGCCCCCCCATTTCGTTTCGATGATCAGCGTGCGGATATCCATACTGTCACAGGGTAACAAGGTACCCTTTTCCGTCCTTGTCCTCCCGCACCGTCGCCACCTGAAAACGGGGAAGATTTTTTTGGGCTGGGCCGCTGAGCCGGATGCCTTCCTTGCTGAATCGGCTGTGATGGCAGGGACAGAGGAGGACGCCTTCCTTTTCCTGGTAATTGAGCCGGCAGCCCAGATGGGTGCATTTTCTCGACACTGCCCACGGCCCGCTTTGCCCGACAAAGAGGATAAAATCATGCTCCAGAACAAACCCGCCCACCGGCACGACCTTATGCACTTTCACGGAGCGTGGTTGCCTGGGAGTGCGGTAGCCGAGAAAACGGAAAACAGGATACAGAAGCAGGGCGCCGGCACCCCAGCGCAGCCAAGACCAGGAACCTGCCAGGAATATCCGCCGGGTCAGGGGCTCCCCTTTTCGCGCCGCCTCAGCCATTACAGGAAACCACCCTTCCATCAGCTTTTATTCCGTAACGGCTCCTAATCATGATGGACTCGTAATTCCATTTCTAAATCAAAACAACATTATTGGTAGGAGCGGCTTTAGCCGCGATGTCTTGCGGTTTCGCGGCTAAAGCCGCTCCTACAGTGTCTTGGCTTCACTATCGAAATAGAAAGGGAATAACGCAACGGCGCAAAGTTTTTGTGCGATCGGCCTGGGTGTCTCCGCGCCCTCCCGAGTCTCGTTCCGGGTGCGGTATCCGTGATCGCTTACAGTTTTCGGGGTTTGATCCGGCTGGTGGGCTGGGCCTGCCAGGGATCGTCCGGCCAGTGGTGTTTGGGATAGCGGCCCCGGAGTTCTTTTTTTACCTCATGGTAGGCGCCCTCCCAGAAGCCGCGCAGATCCTGGGTGATCTGCATGGGCCGTTGGGCCGGGGAGAGCAGATGGAGCAGCACCGGCACCGTGTTGTTGCAGATCTTCGGGGTATCGGCCAGCCCGAACATCTCCTGGAGGCGCACCGCCAGGACCGGCGGCTCGCCAGGGGTGTAGCGCAGCCGGACCTTGGAACCGCTGGGCACCGTGAGATGGGTGGGGGCCTCCCGGTCCAGCCGGCTCTGCAGCCGCCAGTCGAGCAGGGCGGAGAGGATGGCGAACAGATCAAGTTTTTTGAGATGTTCCGCGCTCCGCATCCCGGTGAGATAGGGGGGGAGCCACTGGTCAAGGCTCTCGAGTAGACACCCATCCGAGACATCCGGCCAATCCGCTTCCGGCTGCCAGAGCCGCATGCTTTGCAGCCGCGCCTGCAACTCTCTGGCCTTGTCGTTCCAAGGCAGGACCGCAAGGCCAAGACCGCGGATGCCGGAGAGCAGGGCGGCCAGCACCGCCTCGGATGAGGGCTTTGTCAGAGGGGTTGTTTCCAGGATCAATTCATCCAGCCGCAGGAGACGCTGACCCTTCACCGTTCCGCTCTGCTCTTCCCAGTACACCTTCTCTTCCTGTTGCAGCCGAGCGGCGAACAGGGACAGCAGTGCTTCCTTGGCCAGGGGGGCGGCGAGAAAGATTCTCCCCTCGATCCGGCCTGCGTCCAGTTCGGCCACAGCCAGATACTCGTGGGCGGTGAGATGGTCGTGGGCAGGAAGAACCGCGCCGCGCCCGGAGGTGAGTTTGTATTGGCCCTGGCCTGCAGCCCGGCGCTGGGCGATCCGGTCCGGAAAGGCCAGGGCCAGGAGTTCGCCCGCCGTCGCCGCTGGCACTGCCGCCGTTGGCACTGCTGTGTCTCCACCCTTTTTCCGGGCGGGTTTGGGCAGATGATCCCGAAGCTGCCTGCTGGTCTGTTCCACCCTGCGGCAGGCGTCGGTGTCCGCCTCCAGGGATCTGGCCGCCGCCGGGCCATCGGTGCGGAAGGCCGCCAGGGCGTGGAGCCGGTCTTCGATATCCGCCGAACGGTCCCGACCCTTGATAATGTCCCGCTCCGAGAGCAGGGCGGCAAGGTCGCAGGCAAGTCCGGTTGCGCCATGTTTGGCAGCCGCAAGCAGCATGAGGCCAAGGCGCGGGTGGACCGGGAGTTCGGCCATTTTCCGGCCAACGGGGGTGATGCGGCCCTGGTGGTCCAAGGCCCCGAGAGCCAGCAGCACGGATTGCGCCTGGGCGAAATGCCCGGCTGGCGGCGGATCGAGCCAGCGCAGGGCGTCAGAGGAGGCTACCCCCCAGCGGGCCAGGTCCAGGACCAGCTGGCTCAGGTCGGCGGCCAGGATCTCCGGCGGGTCGAAGGGCTTGAGGCCGTGTTCCTCGCCCGTGCTCCACAGGCGGTAACAGTGGCCCGGGCCAAGGCGTCCGGCCCGCCCGGCGCGCTGGGTGGCCGAGGCGTGCGAGATGCGCTGGGTGGTCAGGCGGCTCAGGCCGCTGTTGGGGTCGAACTGCGGGGTCCGTTTCCAGCCGCTGTCCACCACGGTATGGATGCCCTCGATGGTGATGCTGGTTTCGGCAATGGGCGTGGCCAGGATGATGCGCCGTCTCCCCTCCCGGTCCGGTTGCACCGCGGCGGTCTGGGCCGCAAGGCTCAGGTCGCCGTACAGGGGATGGATAGCGATCTGAGCCTCGGCTGGAGGCAGGACCGCGGCCAGCAGCGCCTGGGTATGCCGGATCTCCGCGGCGCCGGGCAGAAAGGCCAGGATATCGCCCGGCTGCTCGGTCAAGGCCTTGTGGATGGCCGCGGCCACCTGTTTCGAGATTTCGCGGGGCTGGAGCAGTTGCCCGGTCCGGCAGTATTCGATGCCCACGGGATAGGTTTGGCCTGCGCCCATGACCACCGGGGCGTTGCCAAGCAGTCGGCTGATACCCCCGGTGTCCAGGGTGGCGGACATGATCAGGATCTTGAGATCGTCCCGCAGGCCGCCCATCACGTCAAGGCAGAGGGCCAGGGCCAGATCGGCCTGCAGGCTGCGCTCGTGGAACTCATCAAAGATGACCAGCCCCACCCCGGCCAGCTCGGGATCGTCCTGCATCCGGCGGGTGAGCACCCCCTCGGTAACCACCTCCACCCTGGTCGCCGGGGAGACCTTTGCTTCAAAACGGACCCGGTAGCCCACGGTCTGCCCGACTTCCTCGCCCAGCTGCCGGGCCATGAAGGCGGCGGCCAGCCGGGCCGCAAGCCTGCGCGGTTCGAGCATCAGGATGGTTCGGCCCGCCAGCCAGGATTCGGCAAGCAGGGCCAGGGGCGCCACTGTGGTCTTGCCCGAGCCGGGCGGGGCGCTGAGGACTACCGCCTCGCGGCTGGCCAGCTGCGCCCGCAACTCCGGCAGGATCTCATGGATGGGGAGTTTTATTATGGGGACACCATACTTAATTGCCGTCGCCGTGCCTCCGTTTGGGGCCAGGCTTTTGTCGCTTCAATGCGCGGGCCAGCGCATGCTCAAGCCCTTCCACAAACGATTCTGTTCCCAACGGCCTGCCGGTCCGCTCGTGCTTTCTGATCCTGTCCCGGTCCTCTTCGGTCCCGCCGTCCAGAAACCCTTTCCAGTCTCCAGCCAGTTCGAGCAGGGGCGCCACTTTCACGAGCTGATCATCCTCCCCGGCAAGATGCGCCCGCACCGGATTCATTTCGATGTAACGCGCCGCCGCCAGCAGATACTTTTCATCCATGGGAAAAGACGAAAACCGGCACTGCCACAGGTGCCCTTTCCAGCCTTCGCGCATGTTGATCATGCGGCTGTAGCGGCGGTGGGCTTCGCCGATGCCGCGGCGCAGCGCATCTTCCGTTTCGGGAACCGCAATCAGGTGGACATGGTTGGGCATCAGACAATACGCCCAGATTGCCACCCCGCGCTTCCCGCACCATTCCGCCAGCAGGGAGACATATTTTTCATAATCTTCATCACGAAGAAATGTTTCCATCCGGCGGTTGCCGCGCTGGGTGAGGTGGTGCGGGATCCCGCTTGCTATAACACGCGCCATTCGAACCATGCTGTATGCTACCAAAGAGGGGAGCGGTGGTCAATAATTAGTGCCCATCCGGAAACGGCCCTTTCGCCCGATTGCTGCGTTGCTCAGTCGCCGAAAAATGCTCACGTACCCTATGTACGCTCCGCTTTTTCGTCTTCCTCGCGCCTTGCTCTCGAACGAAATTGCTCGTTTCCGGACGGACACTAATTAGGTATGATGTCCCCTTAATTGTCCCCTTAATTGGCCCCTTAATTTGGCATACTTGCGATGATAATTGCACACCGCACAGAATTCGTCCAGAATCTTTGCCTTTTC
>JAJZSH010000161.1 GCA_021822005.1 Deltaproteobacteria bacterium
CGCCTCGTTTGCCGAGCGCAACCTCGACTCGCCCTTTGCCGCGCAATTCATGTCCCATCTCCAGACCGAACCGGACTGGACCGTGCTGGACGTGGGCAGCGGCCCCGGCACCCTGGCTATCCCCTTGGCCGGCCAGGTTCGCCGGGTAACAGCCCTCGATTATTCCGCCGCCATGCTGGTGGAGCTGGACAAGCGGGCCAGGGCTGCAGGCCGGGACAACATCACAACCGTCCAGGCCTCCTGGACCGACGACTGGCAGGCGCTGGGAATTGCCCGACACGAGGTGGCCATTGCCTCCCGCTCCCTGTCGGTGGACGACCTGAAAGGGGCGTTACGCAAACGGAACGCCTGGGCCAGCAGGGCCGTCTATGTCGTGGACCGGGTCGGAGCCGGGCCTTTTGACCCGGACCTCTTTGCCGCCATTGGCCGCAATTTCGAGCCCGGCCCGGATTATATCTTCACGCTCAACATCCTCTACACCCTTGGCATCCACGCCCAGGTCGATTTCATCAGCCTGGACAGCAGAAGAACTTACGGCTCGCGGGAAGAAGCCTTGCAGTCGTACCGCTGGATGGTGGATGATCTTACCGCCTTGGAAGAAGAACGGCTGGCCGCCTATGTGGATGCGCGCCTGAGCCGGAACGCCGACAACTCCTGGCAATTAACCAGACAGACCCCGCCCCGGTGGGCTCTGATCCGGTGGCACACAGAGAGCTGATTTGCAAATTCCCGGCAACCCCGCTATAATACGAAACTTTTCAAGGGCGACCCCAGTCGGCTCCTAAAGTTACCCGCAAACGACCCGCAACCATGCCAAACTCCCAGCAATACGACATCATCGTGATCGGCGCGGGCCATGCCGGCTGCGAAGCTGCTTTAGCCTGCGCCCGGATGGGCTGCCGCACCGCGGTACTCGTCGTCAACGCCGACACCATCGGCGCCATGAGCTGCAACCCGGCCATCGGCGGCCTGGCCAAGGGGCATCTGGTCAAGGAGATTGACGCGCTCGGCGGGGAAATGGCGAAAAACATCGACGCCACCGGCATCCAGTTCCGCCGCCTCAACACGAGAAAAGGCCCGGCGGTCTGGTCTTCCCGGGCCCAGGCCGACCGGCTCCTCTACCGGCTGCGGATGAAGTCGGTGCTGGAGCAGCAGAAAAATCTCCATATCCGGCAAGGGACCGCCGACCGTTTGCTCATACAAAACGGTGAGATCGCCGGGGTGGTCACCTCCCTGGAAGAGGAGATCACCGCCCGGGCCGTGGTCATCGCCACCGGCACCTTCCTGAACGGCCTGATCCACATCGGCTTGAAGAATTTCCCCGCCGGCCGCATGGGCGATGTCCCTTCGCTTCAGCTGCCCCTGCACCTCAAGGAGCTGGGCTTTGCCATGGGGAGGATGAAGACCGGGACCACCCCGCGCCTGGACGGGACCACCATCGATTACCGCGAACTCGAAGCCCAGCACAGCGACGAGCCGCCCAACCTCTTTTCCTTTTCCAACAGGGGCAAACAGCCGGTCCTGCCGCAGCGGCCCTGCCACATCACCTACACCAACCCGGCCACGCACGCGATCATCCGGGCCGGCACCGGCCGCTCTCCCATGTACACCGGGATTATCGAAGGGGTGGGCGCCCGCTATTGCCCGTCGGTGGAAGACAAGGTCATGCGCTTCCCGGAAAAGGAGCGGCACCAGATCTTTCTGGAGCCGGAAGGGCTGGACACGGTGGAGATCTACCCCAACGGCTTGCCCACCAGCCTGCCCATGGATGTGCAGCAGGCCATGCTCCGCAGCATCAAGGGGCTGGAGCAGGTCGCCGTCATCCGGCCCGGCTACGCCATCGAATACGACTATGTCGATCCGCTGGAACTGCACCCGTCTCTTGAAACAAAACGGCTCCGGGGCCTCTTTCTGGCCGGGCAGATCAACGGCACCTCGGGCTACGAAGAGGCTGCGGCCCAGGGGCTGATCGCCGGGATCAACGCGGTCAAATACGTGCGCGAGGAGGAACCCCTGATCCTGGACCGCTCCCAGGCATACACCGGGGTGCTCATCGACGACCTGGTCACCAGGGGCACCAAGGAACCGTACCGGCTCTTCACCTCCAGGGCGGAATACCGGCTGCTGTTGCGGGAAGACAACGCCGACCTGCGGCTGGGGGAGATCGGCCGCAACTTGGGGTTGGTGGAGGACGACACCTACCGATTGTTTCTGGCCAAGAAACAGGCCATCGAGGAAACCCTGGCCCTGTTCAACACCACCACGATCCGGCCCAAGCAGGAAATCAACGACCGCCTCGTGGCCATGGGCAGCGCTACCCTCAAAACCGCGGTGAGCGCCGCCGACCTTTTGCGCAGACCGGAAATGGATCTTGGCACCGTGGCCCGGCTCATCGGCATCTCCCTGCCCCGGCCAGGGGAAGAGGTTACGCGGGAAGTCGAACTTGCCATCAAATACCAGGGCTACATCGAACGGCAAAGCGAGCAGGTGGAACGCTTCAGGCGCATGGAATCGGTACTTCTGCCGGAGAATCTGCCCTACCAGAGCATGTCCGGCCTTTCCCGGGAGGTGGTGGAAAAGCTCTCGAAGATCCAGCCGCGGACCCTGGGCCAGGCCGCGAGGATCTCCGGGATCACCCCGGCCGCCATTTCCATCCTCCAGGTATATCTCAAAAAGGAGAACCTGATTTGAAGATGATTGACACATGGCTCCGGCAAATCGGAGGCGCCATGAAATTCAGTCTCAGCTTCAAATTCATCATCGGCTGCAGCCTTACCCTGCTGGCCACCCTCGGCGCCACCTTCTACGTTTTCAACGAGCGCCAGGAACAACTCATCATCCGGCAGGCGGAAAATGAGGCCAGGGCGGTTTTCCGACAGATCGTCCTCATGCGCAGATGGATCGCCGACCATGGTGGAGTCTTTGTGGAAAGGCTGCCGCGCTCCCAACCCTCCCCTTACCTTGCCGACGCCGAAATCATGGACCGGCAGGGGCGGCGCTACACCAGGGAAACCCCGGCCATGGTCACCAAGGAACTGGCCAAATACTCCCGGGAAGAGGGACTGTTCTGGTTCCACATCACCAGCCTCAAACTGACCAACCCGGAAAATGCGCCCGATCCCTTCGAGCGCCGGGCCCTGCTGGCCTTTGAGCAGGAAAACCTGCGGGAATTCACCGCCATCGAAACCATCAACGGCCAGGCTTACCTCCGCTATATCTCCCCCCTGTACGTCGAGGAGGCCTGTCTGAAGTGCCACCGGGAACAGGGCTACAAACTGGGCGATGTCCGCGGCGCGATCAGCGTTGCCCTGCCGATGGACAAAACCTTTGCCGAGGCTACCCTGAACCGGCGCAGGATGTTCGCCTCCATGCTCCTGGTGGTGGGAGCCCTGAGCGGGGCGATGATTTTCATGATGCGGCATCTGGTGCTGGCTCCGATGAAGCGGCTTTCCACTTCCATCCAGGAATTTTCCCGGGGCAATTACGAGGCGGGGGCGATTCCGCCCACCGGTGATGAATTCGAGGACCTGTCCCGCGCCTTTGCCGAAATGGCGGCCCGGCTCACCGGATACCACGACGACCTCCAGGACCGGATCCGGGAAGCGACCAGGGACCTTGCCGAAACCAACCAGAAGCTCCGGGAGACCAATCGCCTGCTTTCCGCCGCCAGCGAGCGCAAATCGGACTTCATCGCCCGCGCCTCCCACGAACTGCGGACCCCGCTGACCTCCATCAAGGGTTCCATGGAGTACGTCACCGCCAGGCTGGCCGGCCTTTCCCCCCAGGAGATCGGCAACTGCCCGCAGGATGAGCTCCGCGACTTTTTTCAGCTCATCAACAAAAACACCGACCGGCTCATCCGCATGGTCAACACCATGCTTGACATCGAACGGATCGAGATGGGGAGAACCACGGCCCTGCACCGCGCCAAACTTGATCTGGTTGTGGTGATCCGCGAGACGGTCACCGGACTTACCTTCCTTGCCGAGGAGAAGGGGGTGCGGATCACCACCCTGCTGCCGGAAACCCTGCCGCTGCGGGCCGACGAGGACAGGATCAGGCAGGTGCTCACCAATCTGCTGGCCAATGCGGTCAAGTTCTCGCCCGACCAGTCAACCGTCACAATCCGGGCCTTTCCGGAGGAGGGCTTCGCCGTGGTCGAGGTCCAGGACCAGGGGCCGGGCATTCCGGTCGCGGAGCGGGAAAAGGTTTTTGACAAGTTCTACAAATTGGGCAATAAAGAGGGGAGCGGCCTTGGGCTCGCCATCTGCCGGAGCATCGTCGAGGCCCACGGCGGGGTCATCGGTGTGGCGGACAGCCGGGGGCCGGGGGCCTGCCTCTATTTCCGGCTGCCCGCCGGCCCGGAAGCAAACCAGGCCAATGACAAGGGCGAGTGAGCCGGGGCGGACATGGAGAGTACGATGACCACGGCGACGTTGCTGGCAATCGACGATGACCAGGACATCCTCAAGGTTCTCAAGGCGAACCTTGAGCTGCACGGCTTTACCCTGCTCACCGCCGACTCCCTGACCGCAGCCCGGGCCATCCTCGCCGACCGCCGGCCCGACCTGGTGCTTCTCGACCTGATGCTGCCCGACGGTGACGGCCTGGAATTCTGCTGTGCCCTGAAAACCCTCCACCCCAACCTGCCGGTCATCATGCTCACCGCCAAGGACAGGGTCTCGGACAAGGTGATCGGCCTTGAACTGGGGGCAGATGACTACATGGTCAAGCCCTTTGAAACCCGCGAACTTCTGGCCCGCATCCGGGCCAGGCTCCGGCCGGCGACGCCGCCCCAGCAACCCAGCATCCTTACCGCCGGTGACCTTTCGCTCGATCTGCGCAACCAGGTCGTAAAAGTCCGGGGCACGGTCGTCGCCCTGACCCCCAAGGAGTTCCAGGTTCTGACCTGCCTGGTGGAAAACCGCAACAACCTGGTGAGCCGGGAAGAGATCAGGCAACGCCTCTGGAGCGACGCCAAGCTCTATGCCTGGAGCCGGGTCATCGACGTGCACATCCAGCACCTCCGCCAGAAGATCGAGGCCAACCCGACCGAGCCGCGCCATATCGTCACGGTGCCGGGGCGGGGGTATCGGTTTGAGGAGTAGGGGGGTGAGGGGTGTTAGGCCACGATTTCATCAACAGGAAGTATTTGCCTTCCGTGTCGTACTGTAAGAATTGAAATATTTTTTGGCTCGGTGCGATAGACGATCCGATAATTACCAAAAATTATTTCCCTGATTTCCTTTCGGCTTATCTCAGGCACAATGCGTCCACTTGCCGGTGATGATTGCAGCTGATCCACCTTCAAAAAGATGGTTTCTACCCATTGTTGTGACGCAGTGGGGTTGTCTTGGGCGATGTACTGAGCAATTTCCGTTACCCTTTCGATTGCCAGCGGCGACCAAATTATTTTCACTTGGTGATGCCCTGTAAGATCATGGCCTTTGCGTTGTTATGGGCTACACCCAGACCATTTTCGAGCTGGGAAATAGACGTGTGAATGTCTTGCAAGAGTTCGATTTTTTCCTGCATCGCTTCGTATTCGCCAACGTCAAGCAACACAGCGGCACCCTTGCCATGCTGGGTGATTATGAGCGGCCTTTTGGTGTCGTGCACCTGTTTTAAAAAAGATGCGATGCCAGTTCTGAACTCAGACATGGACCGAATGTCTTGATCGATTTTTAATCGTTGCATAATGTACCTCCGGTAAAATTAAGTACATTATATCGTACATTGTATGGTGCGCGCAAGTGTATGTTTTTTTTGCGGCATAATGCTGCGGTCAGGTTCACCGGATTGTTGGTTCGAACCCTCCTACCATGCCCACCAATGCGCGTTGAAGTCCTCCGGCGAGAGCCGTCCAGTGAGAAGCTTGAAGAGCGCGATCAGCTTCTCGGAGTCCAGATCACTGCCCAATCCAGGTTCGCGACCGTACGGCCGGAGCTGAAGACCGATTCGCTCGGTTCGCTCAACCTCGGCCTTGGCAGCGTCCGAACACACCGCAGACGGCCGAGACACGACCTCACCCGTCTTGCCGAGACGGACATAGGTCGCATCCTGCTTGTGGCCTTCGCATACTGCGAACGGTCAGGTCTTGAAAAATCATCTTTCCCCATCCAGCCCCATTTTCCCAACCAGGTCAGGTGAACTCAAGTGCTGCCGGGCTGCCAGATTTTGAGCCCGATGATCTTCTCGAAATGGTTGTCGTAGCTCACGAGGGTGGCGCCGGTCTCAACGGCATGGGCGGCGATCCACACATCGTTGATGGGCAGCGGCGTTCCCGCCTTTTTGAGGGCGGCCTTGAGTTGGCCGAAAACCGAGGCGGTTTCGGCTGTGGCGTGCAGCACCTGCACCGTGGGTTTTTTCAGAAACCGTTCGAGGAGTTCACGGTTTGCAGCCTCCCTGCTGCCGCCTTTGAACCCGGCAAAAAGCTCGCCCAGGACAAAAACCGAGAGGAAGACGATCTCCGCGCCGGCCAGGGCAGCGAGCACCCTTGCATCACCGGCCAGAAATGCGGCGTAACAGTTGGTGTCCAGAACGATTTTCTTCACGCCCAGTCTTCCCGGTCAATCTTTTCAAGATCACCGACCTGTTTGTTGAACTCCTTTACCTCCTCATTCGACCAGACCCCGAAGAGATCGAGGAAATCCTTCCCGCGGCCCTCACCCTTCTTGAGCGAGAGGCCAAGGGCTTCGGCCAGCAGTTTTTTGATGGTTCTGTTAAGGCTCAACCCCTCGGTTTTTGCCTTTTCCCGGATCAGGGTGTCCAGCGGATCATCGAGATTGTGGATGGTGATGGACTTCATGGCCGACCTCCTTTTGAACCAAAAAAACATTTATGGTTCAAGTCTAACCATTTTGCGAGGAGCGGGCAAGAAGAAATGAGATCCCAGGGGAAAAGGCGGAACATCCCCATTTTTCCCTTCCATCCCGCAATCTCTGCGACCGGGAGCTCCCCGTCATGCCATATCTTTCATAAGCGCGGCATATAAAATCAAACTTAAACAATCATCCTGTTGCTATAAAATTTCCTTAAGGTAAACCCCCGGCTTTGCCGGGGGACTCATACAGGTTTGACCTTTGCGGCGGTCGTGTTTCAGACTGTTACCATGAACGCAGCATTTTTTATTTCCCCCCTTTGTTAAAGGGGGAGGCGAAGGGTG
>JAJZSH010000162.1 GCA_021822005.1 Deltaproteobacteria bacterium
TTGCCTTTTTATGCAATTTTTTGGGCAGGTGGCACGGAAATGGCATTCAATTAGCGAGTAACAGTGAATGCACCCGGACGTTGAGAGTATTTAGTATTTACCAGGAACGCTGCCATGTCGAGCGCCGAAGAGCATCATCCCGCCGTCAACAGTATGGTCCACCTGTTGGCGCAACTGGACCACTACCGCAAGCAGACGGAGTGGCTCGCCCTGGCCAATCGGCTCCATGCCCGGCTGGCCGGCGCCACTGATCTCCAGAGCATGATCGAGGCCTTCTCCGTCTGGCTCATGCCGCTGGTGGATCATGACCTCATCGCTTACCGTAATGCCTGCCGCACCCGCGAACATATGCTCTGCTCCTGCCATGGGCCGGAGCGACGCAAGGTGATGCATGTGGCCGCCGAGTTGCTTGAAGAGCCTGCCGCGGCCACCGGCGAGGAGTGCCAGTGGCAGGGGGAGTTCCACGGTTTCCGCTGGCAATTGAAGGGCAACGGCGACATCGGCCAGATTCTTGTGCTGCGCCGGGCCACGGCCCTGGACGCCGATGAGGTGGAGTTGCTCGGCAAGGCCATGGAGATTCTGGCAGAGCCCTTGCCGCGTGCCTTGGATTATGAGGACCTGTACGAACAGGCCAGCCGTGACGTGCTGACCGGTCTCGAGAACCGCCGGGTTTTCGAGAACCGCATCGGCTCCATGATGGAAAGCGCCCGGCGCCATGGCCATCCCCTTACCCTGGCCAGTATGGACCTCGACCGGTTCAAACAGATTAATGATACCTTCGGCCATGCCGAGGGTGACAAGGCGCTCCGCAAGGTGGCGCGGCTGCTGACTGCCCTGATCCGCACCAGTGACCTGCTGGTGCGCATGGGCGGCGATGAGTTCGTGCTGGTGCTGCCCGATACCGACCTGCTTGCCGCCAAGATACTGGCCGAACGGCTGTGCCTGGCAGTGGATGGCCTTGGCCTCGGCAATAGCAAGAGCGGTCGCCTGGGCATCAGTATCGGGCTGGTGCAGTGGCAGCCGAAGATGAGCCTGACCGCCTGGCTGTTTAAGGCGGATGAGGTGTTGTACGAGGCCAAGGCCGCCGGCCGTTGCCGGGTCTGCATCGCCACCGATTGATTTTCCTTCCGGCCCCCTGACGGCGAACGCTGTCTCCGTTGTTTCCCGTTGAACCCGGGTCATGCTCCCCCAAGCATGGCCCGGTTTTTTTCCCCGTCCCCTTTTTTTCGTCAACGTGCCGTTTCGCCGCGCAGGAGCGGGTTCACCCGCGACCTTTTGGCCATCACCGTTCAGCTCTGGCGCCTTTTCGCGGCTGAAGCCGCTCCTTGGGCAGGTGGCGCCGTTTCAGGGCGTTCACCATCTGCGCCCGGTAATATGTCAAATCTCCGACAGGTGGCGCTGGGCGGCCTGGCCATTGCCGTGTCTTCCGGGCCGGCTTGACAGGGTGGCGGGCTGCTCTTACTGTTTGTCCCATGGCGGCGGAGGACCCTGATCGGGGCCGTTTTTGAGGCCGCATCGAGACGCACGGCATCGCCCGGAACGGGCACGGATAGGAAAGTAGAGGAGGTTCTTGAATGCAATTCGACAAGTTCACCATGAAATCGCAGGAGGCCTTGCAGGCGGCCCAGAGCCTGGCGGACCAGCACGGCCACCAGGAGTTGCAGCCCGAGCATCTGCTCAAGGTGCTCTTCGATGAGCGGGAAGGCGTTATCGCCCCCACCCTGCAGAAGCTGGGGCTGAATCGCGAGCTGCTGGCGGCGGAGATGGGGGCGCTCATCAACCGGCTCCCCAAGGTGAGCGGACCCGGTGCCGGCCAGGTTTATGCCTCCGCCGCCTTCCGCCGCCTGCTCGACCGGGCCTTCAAGGTGGCCGGCGAGATGCAGGACGAATTCGTGAGCCAGGAGCATCTGCTGCTCTCGGCGCTTGATGACCGCGACTCTGCGGCCACCAAGGCGCTCATTGCCAAGGGGCTCACCCGCGAGGCCCTGCTCAAGGCCCTCGTTGCCGTGCGCGGCAGCCAGCGGGTGACCGACCAGAACCCGGAGGCCAAGTACCAGGCCCTGGAAAAGTACGCCCGCAATCTCACCGACGTGGCGCGGCAGGGCAAGCTCGATCCGGTGATCGGCCGGGACGACGAGGTGCGCCGGGTGGTGCAGGTGCTCTCCCGCCGCACCAAGAACAACCCGGTGCTCATCGGCGAGCCCGGCGTGGGCAAGACCGCCATTGTCGAGGGGCTGGCCCAGCGCATCGTCAACGGCGACGTGCCCGACACCCTGCGCAACAAGCAGGTGGTGGCCCTGGACATGGGCGCCCTGGTGGCCGGCGCCAAGTACCGCGGCGAGTTCGAGGACCGCTTGAAGGCGGTGCTCAAGGAGATCGAGAAGCGCAGCGGCGAGATCATTCTCTTCATCGACGAGATCCACACCCTGGTGGGGGCCGGCGCGGCCGAGGGGGCCATGGACGCCTCCAACATGCTGAAACCCGCCCTGGCCCGCGGCGAGCTGCACTGCGTCGGCGCCACCACCCTCAACGAATACCGCAAGTACATCGAAAAGGACCCGGCCCTGGAACGCCGCTTCCAGCAGGTGCTGGTGCAGGAGCCGTCGCTTGAGGACACCATCGCCATCCTGCGCGGCATCAAGGAAAAATACGAGGTGCACCACGGCGTGCGGATCAAGGATTCGGCCACGGTGGCGGCGGCGACGCTCTCCAACCGCTACATCACCGACCGTTTTCTGCCGGACAAGGCCATCGACCTGATCGACGAGGCCGCCTCTCGGCTGCGCATCGAGATCGACTCCATGCCCACCGAGATCGACGAGATCGAGCGCAGGAAGATCATGCTGGAAATCGAGCGCGAGGCGCTCAAGAAGGAGTCGGACAAGGCCTCGAAAGAGCGGCTCGCCAAGATTGAGGCGGAACTGGCGAACCTCAACGAGACTCTCGCCGGCATGAAGGGCCACTGGAACCTGGAAAAGGAGGTCATCCAGCAGATCCGCACCATCAAGTCGCGGATCGACGAGGCGCGGGTCGAGGAGCAGCGGGCCGAGCGCCAGGGCGATCTCGGCAAGGTGAGCGCGATCCGCTACGGCACCATCGTCGAGCTCGACAAGCAGCTTGTTGCCGAAACCGCGCGGCTGGCCACGATCCAGCAGGACGGCCGGATGCTCAAGGAAGAGGTGGACGAGGAGGACGTGGCCGCGGTGGTGGCTAAGTGGACCGGCATCCCGGTGGACCGCCTGCTGGAGGGCGAGAAGGCCAAGCTGCTCCATGCCGACGATGAATTGGCCCGCCGGGTGGTGGGCCAGGAGGAGGCGATCACCGCGGTGGCCAATGCGGTGCGCCGGGCCCGGGCCGGCCTCCAGGACCCGAACCGCCCCTTGGGCTCCTTTATCTTCCTCGGCCCCACCGGCGTCGGCAAGACCGAACTGGCGCGCAGCCTCGCCCGGTTCCTCTTCGACACCGAAAAGGCGATAATCCGGCTCGACATGTCGGAGTTCATGGAAAAGCATTCGGTGGCCCGGCTCATCGGCGCCCCTCCCGGCTACGTGGGCTACGAGGAGGGCGGCTACCTCACCGAGGCGGTGCGGCGCCGGCCCTATTCGGTGGTGCTCTTCGACGAGATCGAAAAGGCGCACCCGGATGTCTTCAACGTGCTGTTGCAGATTCTGGACGACGGCCGGCTCACCGACGGCCAGGGCCGCACCGTGGATTTCAAGAACACCATCCTGATCATGACCTCGAACCTCGGCAGCCAGCTCATCATGGAGATGGGCGAGGCGCGGCGGGCGGAGATGAAGCAGCAGATCGACGAGCTGCTCCATCGCCAGTTCCGGCCGGAGTTCCTGAACCGCATCGACGAGACCATCATCTTCCATGCCCTGGGCCGCGAGCATCTGGCCAGAATCGTCGATATCCAGACCGAGTTGCTGATGCAACGGCTGGCCGAGCAAAAGTACACCATCGAACTCACCCCGGCGGCCAAGGAATTCCTCATCGAGGTGGGCTACGATCCGCAGTTCGGCGCCCGGCCGCTCAAACGCGCCATCCAGCGCCACGTGCAGGACGAACTGGCCATGCGGATTTTGGCCGGCGGCTTTGCCGAAGGCGACCGCATCGTGGTGGATAAGGCCGCGTCCGGCGGCAGGCTTGATTTCCGCAAAGGATAAGGCGTAACAGGCAAGCATGCCAAAGCCCGCCATCCGGCGGGCTTTTTGCCGGTATTTTCGGAATGCTCCGCATGGAGTATAATGAAAATATTGATACTGTGGAGGTGCCCATGCTGCCCAAGAAAATGCTCCTGGTGTTATCGCTGGTCGCGGCCGTTACCATGACCGGCTGTGCGATCAATCCGGTTACCGGTCGCTCCGAGCTGGCTTTTTACGAGATGAGCGAGGGGGAAGAGATCAGCATCGGTAAAAAGGCCTTCCCCAGCGCGATCCAACAGATGCAGGGGGAGGTCAACGATCCGGCGCTCCAGGCCTATGTCGGCAAGGTCGGGAAAAAGCTGGCGGCAGTAAGCCATCGGCCGCAATTGCCTTACCGTTTTGTGGTGTTGAATGATTCCACGCCCAACGCCTTTGCCGTGCCGGGCGGTGCCATTGCCATCACCCGCGGGCTGCTGGTGGGCATGGAAAACGAGGCGCAGCTTGCTGCGGTGTTGGGCCACGAGATCGGCCATGTCACAGCGCGCCACGCCGCGCAAGGGATTCAACGGGGGATGCTGCTCAATCTCGGCGTAATCATCCTCGGTGAGGCGACGGGGGGCTACAGCGCCATTGCCCGCCAGGGTGGGCAACTGGCCGCCACCCTGATCGACAATTCATACAGTCGCGAGCAGGAAAGCGAATCGGACCGCCTGGGCATCGATTATATGGTGCGCGCCGGCTACAGCCCGTTGGGTTCGGTGCAGCTCCAGGAGTTTCTGCTGAAGCAGAGCGGCGAGCATGATCCCGCCTGGCTTGCCGGTCTCTTCCGTACGCATCCCTTTTCCCGGGAGCGGATGGTCGCCAACCAGGCATACATCCAGAGCCGTTATCCTGCTACGCTGCATGATTCGGCCTACGGCATGGCGCCGGCGCCGTTCCGTGCCGCCACGGCAGGGCTGCGCAAGAGTGCCAAGGCCTATGCCTTATACGACCAGGCTCGCCAGGAGGAGCAGCGCAAGAATCCTGGTCGGGCAACCGAGCTGTATCGTCAGGCCGTGCAGGCCGCGCCGGATCAGGCCTTGCTCCATTCCGCCTTGGGTCATGCCCTGCTGCGCCAGGAAAAATTAGCAGAGGCGAAGCCGTATCTGGCAAAGGCGGTGACGCTCGATGGTAATTATTTCGCGTCGCGGCTGGGGTTGGGCTATGTGCTGGTGCAGGAGAAGGAATGGGGCGGTGCGATCCGCGAACTGACGCGCAGCATGGACCTGATGCCCACCCTGGAGGGCGCCTATTTCCTGGCCGAAGCCCATGAACACGGGGGGGATCGCCGGCAGGCGGTCATCTTGTATAAGCAGGTGGCGGCGGCTGACCCCAAAGGCCGGCTGGGGCGATCTGCTGCCTCCCGCCTTCAGGCATTGCCCGGCGGCCGCTCATTCTAGACGGAAGCGGCGTGATGTTTCTCGTCGCCCCACCAAAGGGGCGACAGCAGTGCGTGGGCGCCTGCTTGGCACCGTTGCCGGCGTAATCACAATCACCCTGTTCGGGGCGATTACCTCTCTCACCGGTTGCTCGTCCGGACGTCCTCTCTGGCGGAAGCCGTTTCCAGGTATGGCATAAAAAGCAGCCGGAGTTCCTCCAGGTCCCGCCGTATCACATAGGGCATGGTCTTGGCGTACATATCGAGCAGGATGATGGCGTTGACGGAGGAGTCGGTCTGGGCTGTGGCCCGCAGTCGTGCGGCCATGGCGCGGTTGACAACCTGCATGTTGCTGTAGATGGCGTTCAGGCCCTCAAGGGTGAAATCCGGGCCCGATTTATCGCCCTTGCAGAGGTATTGCGCCAGCATGAAATTCGCGGTGGCCCGGTAGATGGTTTCGTCCTCCGAGGCCAACGGCAGATGGAACCGGGCCATGGGTTTGAAGAAATGGGTGTGGGGGCAATGGCTGGCCGCGATCAGGAGTCCCATCAGCGAGCCAATCGCCCGTTGCGCCGTGGTTTTTTGGCTGACACACCGTTCCACGGTGACGACCTCGATGGTCATCTGCTCATAGGAGGCGAGATGGTCGAGGCGTTGCAGCAGGGGAATAAGGTTGGCGGCCGCCGGACAGAAGGGTTGTTCCGCCTCGGTATAGGGGCAATGTGCACACTGGTGGAAAGAAAGGGCGGTCCATGCCGGCGGCGAGGCCGGCAACTCCGCGTCGCGCAACGTGAGGGTGACGGGGTCCAGCCCCAGGTCGAATCGCTCGCGGGAGTCGTCTGCCAGGGTAAAGGTATAGCTGATGCGGAAGGGGATATCCGGCATGATCGTGCTCAAGCGCCTGGTTGGGCGGTAATGAGGGTGGCCAGCTCTTTGCCCTTGCGGTAAGCAGCAGCCAGCTGATCCGGCCGGTGCCGCGCCTCGTCCGCTTGATCGAGCCCGCGACAGAGAAGGGTGTCGGTCAGTTCCGTGTCCAGAGCCTGGAAAAAATACCGTACGGAAAGCAGGGCACCATCAAAGAGTTTTTGTCCTTGGCTGGCGGCCGCGGCAATGAAAAGCCCCCGCCGCTTCCAGGTGGTGTCTCCGTAGGGGCGCCCTTCCAGCCAGTGCCTGCGGACCCAGAAGGCCTGGCAGCGGTCCATCAGGATCTTGGTTTGGGCGCTTACGGCGTAGAAAAAGATTGGCGAGGCGAGGATGATGCCCTGGGCCAGGTCGATCTGGTCGTAAATCTGCTGGAAATCGTCCTTGATAACGCAGCGGCCATCCTTCTTGCAGCCGTAGATTTCGAGACAGGGAGAGAGTTTCAGGTCGCGCAGATGAAACTCGCTCACCTGGCAGCCGCTTTCGGTGGCGCCGCGCACCGCTTCACCGAGCAGGGTGCTGGTGTTGCCGTGCCGGCGGGGGCTGCCGTGGATGGCGACCACCAGTGGCTTCTGGGTCTCGTTGCTCATGCCTCATTGTAGGGAGTCGCAAG
>JAJZSH010000163.1 GCA_021822005.1 Deltaproteobacteria bacterium
CGATCTACCCCTTTTATATTTTTTTTATTTTTCGGCGGGAAAAAAACCGGACATTACGTCTTGAAAAAGACGTGAACGAAGCCGAAATGGAATCCCGCGTATTACGGCATGATCTGCCGCAATACCTCGGCTGCCGCCTCTTCTACCTCCCCCAACGCCCCGGTAATCGGCAGGCCAGCCCTTTCCGTTTTCCGGATCGCGGCGGAGTCGGGGAAGCAGGCAAGGGGAGGCCGGCCAAGGGCCTCGGCGAGAAAGGCCCGGTCGTCGTCATCCGCCACCAGGTTGCCGACAAAGGAGATGCGGGGGATGCCTGATTCCTCGGCGAGCTTCTTGATCTTGAGGGCGGTGCGCGCCCCGGATTTCGAGGGGATCACCACGATGAGCAGATGATCCACCCCCGCGATGGTGCCCCGGCCCAGGTGTTCCACCCCGGCCTCCATGTCAAGCAGCACGACCTGGGAAGGGGAGAGCAGCAGCTTGGTGAGCATTCTCTTGAGCACGTTGCTTTCCGGGCAGGCGCAGCCGCCCTTGGCGGTCTGGATGGCGCCGAGGACCATGAGCTTGATTCCGTCCTTTTCCACGATAAAGCGGGCCAGCAGGTCGTCCACCTGGGGGTTGATGTTATAAAAGGGCGAGCCATCCACCTTGCCGGAGCGCTCGACCAGCAGGTCCTTCATCTCGGCGATGGGGGTGATTTTTTCCCCCTCGGCGAAGCCGAGGCTCTGGGCCATGTGCGGGCTGGGGTCCGCGTCGATGACCAGCACCTCCCTGCCGTGTTTCTGGAGATATTTGGCCAGCATGGCCATGATCGTGGTTTTGCCCACGCCGCCCTTGCCGCTGATTGCAATCTTCATCCCTGAATCCTTTCTCTTTTAAATCATGTTGCGCGCCTGTCGCCTTTTTGATGCACGAAGGCTCCAGGTTCGATTATATTCTCTTTGCCTGTGGGTAAACTAATCAGCCGCAGGCAAAGTGCAAAGAAAAAAATGTTGGTCATTCCTCCATCCTCTGAAACGGGAGAACCATGGTTACCCTTGGAATTGAGCATCTTGTAACGTCCCCCCCTGCGTATCTTGCCGGTAAACGGCTGGCCCTGCTCTGCAATCAGGCCTCCACCGACCGTCACCTCCGCCACAGCCGGGATCTGATCATGGCCGCCTTCCCAGGTCAGCTCACCTGCCTGTTCACCCCCCAGCACGGATTTTTTGCGGAAAAGCAGGACAACATGATCGAGTCGGACCATATGACCGATCCGGTCAGCGGCCTGCCGGTGTTCAGTCTCTACGGCGAGGTGCGTCGGCCCACCGCCGCCATGTACGCCCATTTTGATGTGCTGCTTGTGGATATCGTCGATGTGGGGACCAGGGTCTATACCTTTCTTTACACCCTGGCCTACTGCATGGAAGAGGCGGCCCGTCACGGCAAAAAAGTGGTGGTGCTGGACCGGCCCAACCCCGTGGGCGGGGAGGCGGTCGAAGGCAACCTGTTGCAGGACGATTGCCGCTCCTTTGTCGGGCTTTTTCCGCTGCCCATGCGCCACGGCCTCACCTTTGGCGAGCTGGCCCGCTTGATCAACGAAGAATTCGCAATCGGCGCGGAGTTGGAGGTGGTGGCCATGCCCGGCTGGCAGCGGCGGATGCTCTTTACCGATACCGGCCTGCCCTGGGTGTTCCCCTCGCCCAACATGCCGAATCCGACCACGGCCCTGGTCTATCCGGGGCAGGTGATCTTTGAAGGCACCAACATCTCCGAAGGCAGGGGCACCTCCTTGCCCTTTGAGCTGTTCGGCGCTCCGTTTCTTGACTGGCAGACGGTTTTGGCCGGCATGCAGGGGTTGCCCCTGCCGGGATGTTTTCTACGGCCCCTGGCCTTTGAGCCCACTGCCAACAAATGGGGTGGGCAGACCTGCAAGGGGTTCCAGCTCCATGTCACGGAGCCACGGGCCTTTCTGCCCTATCGCACCTCGCTGGCCCTGCTTCAGGCCTTTATGCGAGGTTATCCGGAGCAGTTCGCCCTGAAAGCCCCGCCCTATGAGTACGAATTCCAGCGGCCCCCCCTTGATCTGATTCTGGGCGACAGCGGTCTCAGGCATCAACTGGCCGCAGGCGCGGACATTCGTGAGCTTGAGCTGGGCTGGCAACAGGGGCTTGACGGTTTTGCCGAGATCCGGCAAAGATATTTTCTCTACCAATAAGGGGCGGCCCCCCAGTGTGAGACATGACCTCCGTGACTTTTAGGGATCCCAGCCGGTTCATCGCCAATTTGTCCCCATTTGTCGAAACCCCGGCAGAGTGTCCGTACGGCCTTGACCGCATGGCGGTCTATCATCAGGCTGGTTTTAGTTTTCTGCCCCCGGCCCTGCTGGATGAGTTTCTCGCCGCCGGATACCGGCGCAACGGCAACACCATCTATGCCATGCGCTGTCCCCACTGTACGGCCTGTGTGCCCATCAGGCTCGGGACGGAAACCTTTCGCCCCTCCCGGAACATGCGGCGCGTCCGACAGCGGAGCCAGGATCTGGATATTGGTGTGGGGCCGCTCGAGGTGACGCCGGAGAAGTTGCAGCTGCTGGACCGCTTCCTGAACAGCCGGTATCCTGGCCGGGCCAGTAGGGCCAGGGATTATTACAGCGGTTTTTTCATCAACTCCCTGGCCCCGACCATGGAAATCTCCTTCCGGCTGTCCGGACGGCTGGTGGGGGTGTCCATTGTCGATCTGACGGAGCGCAGCCTGAGCGCGGTGTATTTCTATTTTGACCCGGCTTTTGAGAAAAGAAGCCTGGGAACCTTCAATATTTTTTTCCTGACCGAGCTTGCCAGGCGCGAACACTGTGAGTATCTCTATCTTGGCTACTGGATAGAACCGGTCGCGGCCATGGCGTACAAGGCCCGTTTCCGGCCGCATTCTCTCTTGATAAACGGAGATTGGGTGCAGGTGGATTGAAGCACAAAGGAGCAAGTGAAATGTTTGGTTTTTCGTTTTGGTCCGCAAAAAGCAAGAGTGGCCAAGGCCCTGCTCAGGAAGGGCTCGATCCCCAGACCCAGCACCAGCAGGAGCGGGAACAGTTTCAGGAGGTACTGCAATCCTTCAATACCTCCCGCATCGAAGAGCGGCTGAAGGTGCTGGATATTTTTCTCTCTGTGGAAGAGCATCTGACCCTGACCGGGCTGGAGGGGATCATCAGGGCAAAAAGGCCGGAGCTGCTGGACCGGGAGTTTCTCAAGGAAACCATGGAGATGTTCTGCCAGTTCGGCTTTGCCCAGAAACAGCTGTTTGAAACCCAGGAGGCGGTCTACGAACACCACCACCTCGGCATGCACCACGACCATTTTATCTGCACCCGCTGCGGCAGGATTCAGGAGTTCGCCAACCACGACCTTGAGAGGCTCCAGCACGAAATCGCCCGGCAGTTCCAGTTCCACCCGCTCCAGCACAAGATGGAGATCTACGGGCTATGCGCCTCGTGCATGGCGCAGCGGGAACCGGCCCTGTCTTTGCAGTATGCCGCCAATGGCGAACAGGTGCGGATCGTCACGATCCTGGGCGGCCGGGAGATGCAGGCCAGACTGAACGACATGGGGCTTGCGGTGGGAGCATGTCTTGAGATTGTCAGCAATCATTCCTCCGGGCCTCTCATCGTGGCAATCAAGGGGACGCGCCTGGCCATCAATGCCGGTCTGGCCCGGAAGATCATGGTGGCGCACGCCTGCCGCCATGCCGAAAAATCATAAGGGATTCCTGGTCAGCTTTCCCCCGCCCCTTGACATCCCCCTTGACCTGTTCCATACTTTTTTCATGCGGTGCGAAGAACCATGGGCCAGTCACGCTGGCAGGGCTGTCTCCAATTCCAGGACAAGGAGGGGGTATGATGAACGGTACGGATAAAAAGGTGTGTCCCGAATGCAACGGCGAGAAGGTGATCCGGGGGACTTGCGAATGCAACAGTGAGTGGCGCGGGTCGAAGGTTGGCGATGACTGGAATGATTGCCAGTGTGTGCCGCAAGCGACATGCCCCATGTGCAAGGGGACCGGGTTTGTTGAAAATGTCTAGCCGGTGTTGGCTTCCGCGAAATTTGATGGTCTCGTAACAACTGGAAAAACGTAACGCCAAGTCGCAGAGACGCAGAGATAACATGTTGAAATAAAACGCTTAGAACTTTGCGGCGTCGGAGTCTCCTCCCGTTCGTTTACCTGCGCCTCTGCGTTTTAAAAAATGAGTTGTCACGAGTCCATCAAATTTTGGCGGGTAAGGGAAGAAAAGCCATGGATCACTCCAGAAAGAAATCCGTTCCAGACCAGTCTGCCGCCGCAAGGCCCAGGATCATGATCCGACAACGCATGTTTCCCGTGGTGCATGGCGGAAACTGGTTTCCCGCCGCTGATGTGTATGAGACAGCTTCGGCGATCATCGTGCACATGGACATCTCAGGAATGGACCCACGGACACTCTCCGTGGTTGCCGACGGCACCCAGGTCACTGTTTCCGGAGAGCGGGGATATGGGTCGCGGGACATGGTGTCGTGTATTCACCAACTGGAGATTGAACGCGGTTTTTTCGAGAGGTCAATCTCCTTGCCCAAAACTGTTGATGTTTCCAGGGCGGTCTCGGAAAGCAGAAACGGGTTTCTTCAGATTACCCTGCCCTTACGGCGCAATACTGGAAAAATCAAGATTACAGTGGGATAAGGCTAGGAATCGACGGTTTTTCTTTGTTGAAATCGCAAAAGGCCGCGATTACAGCAGGAAGCGAAAGCGACCGGCGACGGTTGTTTCTTTGTAACTCTTTGATTTTGTGTTGCGGACCTGTGGCCTTTTTCCCTTTTTACGAGACCATCTTCTTTACACCTGAACAAAAAACGATGCAGGTTGAAAATCATGAGCGAAGACGACAGGCAAAAAGAAACAGAAATTCCGGCCCAAAAGGCTGAACATCGCGGGAATCCCAGCGAGTTGCCAGTCCCGGAGATCCTGCCGGTGCTGCCCCTGCACGGTTTTGTCTTTTTCCCTGGCATGGGGTTTCCTCTGAATATTCTTCATCCGGCCTCCCAGAAGCTGATAGACGAGGCGATTCTTAAAGACCGGTTGGTCGCCATTGTCAGCCATAAGGAGCCTGCCGAGGAGAAACAGGAGCGGGTTGAGCCCCAGCACCTGTACAGGATAGGGGTGCTGGGCTACATCCACAAGCTGGTCAAGGTCAGGGAGGGCGGTTATCATGTTTTGATCAGCGCCATCAAAAAATTGGAGCTTGTTGAATTTATCCAGGAAGAGCCGTATCTGACGGCCCGGGTCGCCGTTATTCCCATGGTGCTGGAAGAGGACAAAGAGGTCGAGGCGCTGGTGCTCAATCTTCGGACCCAGTTTAAAAAACTGGCGGAGCTGGTGTCGCTCCCGGTTGAACTCGTCACCACCATCGAATCCCTGTCCGATCCTTTTTATATTTCCTATCTGGTGATTTCCCAGCTCAATCTCACTCCGCTCGAGGAACAGGAAATCCTTGAGATTCAGCCGGGCAAGGCCCTGATGCACCGAACCGCCCGCGAACTCAACAAACGTCTTGAAACGGCCCAGATGAGCCAGGATATCCAGAAAAGCATCAAGGAGGATACGGATCAGAAGCAGCGGGATTTCTTTCTGCGCCAGCAGCTCAAGGCCATCCGCAAGGAGCTTGGCGAGGAGGAGGAAAATCTCGACCTCAAGGAGTTGCGCGAAAAACTTGCCCAGACAGAGCTGCCCCCGGAGGCCAAGAAGACAGCGGAAAAGGAACTTGACCGGCTGGCCCGCATTTCGCCATCCTCGCCGGAATATACTGTTTCCCGGACCTATCTTGACTGGCTTCTTGACCTGCCCTGGCTGAAATCCACCCACGACTCCCTGGATATTCTCAAGGCGCAACAGGTGATGGACGAAGACCATTACGGCCTTGCGGAGATCAAGAAACGGATCATCGAGTTTCTCGCGGTGCGCAAGCTCAAGCAGGACATGCACGGCCCGATCCTCTGTTTTGTAGGCCCGCCGGGAGTGGGCAAGACCTCGCTCGGCCAATCCATCGCCCGGTCCATGGGCCGGAAATTCATCCGGATCTCCCTGGGCGGGGTGCGGGACGAGGCGGAAATCCGCGGGCATCGGCGCACCTACATCGGCGCCCTGCCCGGCCGCATTATTCAGAGTTTGCGCAAGGCCGGGGCCAACAACCCGCTCTTCATGCTGGATGAGATCGACAAGCTGGGCATGGATTTCCGGGGCGACCCCTCCTCGGCCCTGCTGGAGGTTCTTGATCCCGAGCAGAACTACAGCTTTGCCGACCACTACATAGAGATACCCTTTGATCTCTCCAGGGTGATGTTCATCACCACGGCCAATCTTCTCGACAATATCCCCGGACCCTTGCGCGACCGGATGGAGGTTATCGAGCTGTCCGGCTATACCCAGGATGAAAAGCTCAACATTGCCAAGCGGCACCTCCTGCCCAAGCAGCTGGAGGCCCATGCCATCAGCGATGACGACCTGAAGATCGATGATCAGGCAATCCGGACGGTGATCCGCTCGCACACCAGGGAGGCCGGGGTCAGAAACCTGGAGCGGAAGCTGGCCGCGATCTGCCGGGGGGTTGCCAAGGACATTGTCACCGGCAAGACCGGCACGACCCGGATCGATGCAGCCAATCTTGCCACCTATCTCGGACCCATCCAGTTCTTTTCGGAGACCAAGGCCCGGACCTGGGGGCCGGGCCTGGCGACCGGGCTGGCCTGGACCCCGGTGGGCGGGGAGCTGCTCTTCATCGAGGCCGCCAAAATGAAGGGCAAGGGCGGCCTTACCCTGACCGGCAAGCTGGGTGAGGTGATGAAGGAGTCGGCCACCGCCGCCCTGACCTACATCCGCTCCCATGCCAAGGAACTGGGGGTTGACGAAGGGGTTTTTTCCAAGATCGACCTGCACATCCATGTGCCGGAGGGCGCCATCCCCAAGGACGGGCCTTCGGCGGGGGTGGCCATGGTC
>JAJZSH010000164.1 GCA_021822005.1 Deltaproteobacteria bacterium
CAGCGGCAACCGGTCTATATAACGTAGGAGCCGCTTCAGCGGCGACCGGACGGTGGCGAGTATGAAGAATTAGTGCTGAAGTACCGAGTGCCGCGGGAGAACCCGCTCCTTGTATTGCGCTGCGGTTTTTTGTTTACCCCCTTTCAGGGGCAGGACAAGAACCTCAAGCAAGGTGATGGTCGAGGTAATACCCTTGGTTTGCCGATTGTCGAGCAAGGTAAAGACTTGCTTGACGAGTTGGTGATAGCGGTTGTTCTTTTCGATGAAATAGATGAAAGGGGCGGTATCGATAAAGATACTCTTGCCTTTGAGTATCTGCTTCAGTTCCACGCATCGCGCTCCGTCCGAAGGTACTCCGCAACATCTTTCCCGACCCAGATGTCCGCGCCAAGCCCTTCGAGTTCCAGCAGGCTGTGTTTTCCAGCCTTGCCGATGGCTTTATTGAGGGACGAGGAAAGCACCATGAGAAGGTCGAGTTGTTCTTCCGGGGCCAGGGTCGGGATGGAGGCAACAACTTCGGTATAGGTAAGATGGGCTTTTTGCGCTGTCATGGGATACCTCGAAAACGAAGGATAAACGAATCATTACATACTTTTTACACTATTCCCGAAAAACAGCAAAGAAAAAGCCCTGGTTGGTCCGCCAACCAGGGCTTTGGGCTGACTTGAAATGAAACAGCTCGGAAATTCGGGGCATCTCCCCTTATTTTTGAATTCACATTGGAAAAAATGATTTCAGCAGTAGTGCGATGATTCCGCCAAGCAAAAGGCCGAGCATCCATTTGACAAGGGTCAGATCAGAGTGAGCCGGTGCAAGCGCAATTTGCAGGTCTTTCATGGTCAGGCGGCGAAGCGGAGGATTTCCACCTCGGTTCCTTTTGCAACAGCCTCTTCGGACAGGTGGAGGACACGGCTGGCGATAGATTCAGAGAGATAGTACTCTCCGCAATTGGTGCAGATGTCCGCCGGCACCTGTTTGATAATCAAGGACGTATCGCCCCGATGAAGAACCACGGTGGTTAAGCCGTGGTTCGTTTCGCCAACTTTGCAGAGTGTGCACTGCATACGCTACCTCCTCGTTTCGTAGTCGTCTTTCCAAGCAGTCTTGTCTGGAACATAGACTGTTACGACAAAACATTTCCCACTCGATGCATCGATCGCCACAACGACATGAAGTGGTATCGCGTTGAGAAAGCCGAGAAGCAAATAACTCGGATATGGCCTGTCTTCGGGGTAGGCGGCAATAGCCTTGCCGTGTTCCGCAACGAATCTGACGTCAGCCGTTGTTATTCGCCGTTCGAACATGCGCTGCATTGCATGGCCGGTAAAGATGAGCGCCGCACAGTCCATTCCTTTTTGTACAATATTTCGGAAAAACAGCAAACAAAAAGCCCTGGTTGGCGGACCAACCAGGGCTTTGGGGAAGGAGCACTTTCTTATGCGGCCCGCTGGACCTTGGGTGCGCCATGCTTGCGTGCCTGCCACAAATCGTAGGCAGCCTGCTGGGCGATCCACATGTCGGCGCGGGTCACGCCAAGCTGCCGTGCTGCCTCGGTGACCGTCAGCCCCAAGGCGGGCAAGACATCCTTTCTCAGGGTCTCTCCAGGATGGGGTGGATTGTGCATCGTGAACCAACTCATCCGCTGTGCGCGGGCTGGGCCACCAGCCGCACACCCAAGGCCGCGCAGACACGGCTGATGGTGTCGAAGCGCGGTTGCGCATCCGAACGCAATGCCTTGTATAAGGCTTCACGGGTGAGGCCGGAGGATTTGGCAATCTCGCTCATCCCGCGGGCGCGTGCGATGTCGCCCAGCGCTGCCGCCAGCAGGGCCGGATCATTCGCCTCCAGGATGTCTGTAAGATATGCCGCAACCGCCTCCTCGCTGTCGAGGTATGGGGCTGCGTCGAATTCTGGCAGATCGTGTACTTTGATGGGTTTGGCCATGGTAGTCACCTTTTGGTTATTCGAGCCGCGCAGCCAGTTTTTTGGCGCGCCCTATATCGTTTTTCTGGGTGCGCTTGGAGCCGCCACCTAATAAGATAATCACTTGGAGGCCGTGCTGGGTGAAATAGACGCGCCAGCCAGCCCCAACATGGATGCGCAATTCCGATACGCCTTCGCCAACCGGCTTTACGTCGCCGACCAATCCCCGCTCCAGCCGTTTCAGCCGCGCCAACACCCACCCCGCGTACCGCCGCATCGGCAAGACCGTTGAGCCAATGGGTGAATTCGGGCAGAGGTTTCAGGGTGAACATGAATATACTGTAATCGAATGATTACAGTATATCAATGATCATTCGCGGAAGGCGGCCAGGAAAGGAAGAGGCGGGCAGGAGTGGCTTTGAGCCGCGACAACGGCGGGGGCGCAGTCTGCCGGTTGATCGCGGCTGATTCGCTCCTACGAAAGGCAAAGAAAAAGCCCTGGTTGGCGAACCAACCAGGGCTTTGGGCTGGCTGAGAACAGCGAATTGCGTAGGGGCAACGAGAGGCCACATGGCCACTCACGGCTATTTTATGAGCTTCAGCAAAAGGGCGGCAATGAGGGCGGTTTGGAGAAACCCGGCGCCCGCCACCCAGCGGACCAGTTCCGATTTCATCTCGGCCAGCTTGACATCCATGCGGCGTTCCATTTCCCGGAGATCGGTTTTGGATGCCACCTCTGCCACGTTGTATCTCCCCTTATTATATTTGATTGAGAAATGGGATCAGGCGTGTTTAACCTTATTTTTCGCCAGCCGAATGAGGGAACGGAGAGCATCATTGACCGCCTTTGCATCAGGAAAGAGGGCGGAAACATCGTCATCGAGCTTGACGATATTCGCCCCTTGCCTGTAGCGGTCGGCGTATTTGCCACGCACAGCCCCAGGCATTGAAGCAAAATCATATTCTGGCCTCAAGTCATCGGCTGCCTTCGCTGCTTTCTTCATAAAAAGTTCGCTCCTTTCGCGTTGCCTCTCGTGCCGAGATGATTCGGGTTGTCTCTCCCCTGTCTGTGTGAGAGACAACCAAGACTCTTCCTGCCCCTGACATTCCGATAATCAGAAAGCGGGTTTCATCGTCTGAATGGTCCGGGTCCGGGAAGGCATGTGAAAGAGGATCGGCAAAGACGGTCGCGGATTCATCGAACGAAATCCCATGCTTGCGTAAGTTTGCGGCGGCCTTTGTCCCATGCCATTCAAATTTCACTGTTCCCTCTTGAAGCCGGAATGCCGTGGAAAATACCACCTATTTTTTTTACACCTTTTCAGGCGAAGAGGGAAGACAAAAGGCTGACGGCCAAGTTGTCGGTAGGAGCCGCTTCAGCGGCGACATGGCGGGGCGGTCGCGGATGAATCCGCTCCTACGGAAAAAAGACAAAGAAAAAGCTTTGTTTGGCGGACCAACCAGGGCTTGGGCTGACCGAGAACAGCGAATTGCGCAGGGGCAACGAGAAGCCCCCTGGCCACTCACGGCTATTTTATGAACTTCAGCAACAGGGCGGCAAGGAGGGCGGTTTGGAGGAATCCGGCGCCCACCACCCAGCGGACCGGTTCCGATTTCATCTCGGCCAGCTTGACATCCATGCGGAGTTCCATCTCCCGGAGGTCGGTTTTGGATGCCGCTCTTTTCATGCGACCTCGAAATGGAGTTGTTTCAGGCTGGCAATCGGAATCCGCCCCTTCACGCGTAACAACTCGATGCCGACGACCTGCTCTTGTTCGTTGAAATCCAGGATAATTCCCGGCTTTACCTCTTCGGATTCGATGATTTTTGAATCGTCGAGCCGCAGATACACTGCATCGGCCTTTTCGTCGAAATGTATTTTCATAGCTTTGTCCTCATGGTTCGGTCAAAGTATGCCGTGACCACTCTTTTTGGTTTGGTTCGCGAGTGAACAACCCGCAAAACCCTGTTGCCGTATTCGGCTATCCGCCCCAATGAATGAATCAACTCTGAATCAGCAGCGTCTTCTTCGATTCGTTCCGGATGTTCTAATACACGATTGAGCCAGTCGAGTTCAATATTGCGAGCGGCCACGACACAGGCGGCGTGGGCGGTGAGCGCGTACTCTTTCATTTTTTAAATATAGCCGCAGGGGGGGAAGAAGTCAAACTGTGGAGGGCGGAACAGGATGCGGTCGCGGCTGGAATCCGCTCACTACGGAAAAGGCGAAGAAAAAGCCCTGGTTGGCGGACCAACCAGGGCTTGGGCTGACTTGAAACAGCTAATTGCGCAAAGGCAATTAGAAGGTCATGGTCAGGGAGTGGCTCAACACGAAGATATTCTCGGTCTCGCTGTCATTAAGTGCTGCTGTAGACTTGAAAAAGTCTCCAGTATCAAGGTAGCCGAAGTGAGCTTCGTAAGTCAGGTTGTCGAGCAGCTTGTAGGCAGCGCCGATGTTGTACTCCCAACCATACTCGTCATCCTGGCCAGCAATCCGTTCCTCGTCCGCCTCAGCATAGCCGATGGCGCCGTGCAGGGTCAACCGGTTGGAAACCGCATAGTCGGCTGCGGCAACAACAGCGTGTACGCCAGCCGTGCTCATGTTGCCGGTGTAGTTGTCGCGGAAGAGGTCGTTGTTCAGCATGCCGGTGTGACGACCGGTGAGGATGTAGAGCGGTTCGAACAGATCGCCGGTGCCGGTGGTGCCGAGGGCATTCTCGATGTCGTTCTCATTGAGTTCTTGGCCCTGTGCGTAGAAGTACAGGAGGCTGGGGGTCAGGGCGGCGAATTTGCCGCCAACCTGCAACATGCCGGCCCAAGAATCATAATCCTGGTCAGCGGTGGCAACCAGAGCATGGTCATAATCTTTGCTGCCAAAGTAATGGATCAACTCGCCGTTCAGGAAGAAGTTGTCCATCTTATACTTGCCGTAGACGGCCACGTTCTGCTTCACGTCATCAGCGGTGTTGTCGGTCTGATTGTTGGCAAAGGCGTACTCTATGCCGGAATTCAGGCTGTCGGTCTTGTAGAACAGACGGGCAACATATTTGTCGTTGTCTGTATCGGAGGCAGCGGTGGTTTCCTGGAATTCATCTTTCACCTTTTCGAGGTATAACACGGCGCTCCAAGGCTTCCCCAGGAAGGAAGGAAACCACACGACGCGATTGGCGCGTTTATCAAAATCCATGAAGTCAGTGCCGTAGGTGCCAGCCGGGGTGCGGCCTATACGGATCTTGCCGATCTCGGACGCATAGTCCATGTACAACTGGTGGACATAGACGTTATTGTTATTATTGGTATTGGCGTCCGCCATGTTATAGCCTTCCGTATCGCCATTGGCCTGGGTACCCCAAAAGGTGTCATCCGCCAGGCGGATAACAGAACTCATGGAGATCTTGTCGTTGACCTTTATGGTCGGGCTGATCGCGAAGGTGTGCAGCCAATAAGCGTCGGAGGGGGTTGACTCGCCAGACGCCTCGGTCACGTCCACGCCAATACCGCGGGCGTCGGAGAGGTAGGCGCCTTCCACCATGTACTTGCCGCTCATCTTCCACTCCACCGCCGAGGCGGTGGATGCAACCCCGGCCACCAGGCCGAGCGCTGCCATCGTTACCAATACTTTTTTCATCTCGAATCTCCTTTGGTTGTGGTTCTCGAAAGGTTCTGAACCTTCCGTCTCCTTGGGTGATGCCAAGCTGTTCCGCAGGGAACTGACTCAGTATCACTCTCCTTGTAGTCAGAAATTTATACCGCTGTCAAGTTTTTTGTACCGGAAAAGTTTTTAGCGAAGAAGCATTCAGCAGTCAGCGTTCAGCCAAAAGCTTCAACGCCAAGGCGCAAGGACGCAAAGTTTTTGCCGGAACACCCCGCGCCTTTGCGCCTCTGCGTTGTTTCTTTTTTGCTGACAGCGGTTTTTGTAGATACCGCTTCAGCGGCGATATGGCTGGCTGGTCGCGGGTAAACCCGCTCCTACGGGGGGAGCGAACAGCGCATGGTTTTTGGAGCGGCTTCAGCCGCGATATCGGCGACGAGGGGAAGCAACGTGAGGGTCGCGGGTAGCGAGAAGGCTATAATTCAGATTCTTCGATTCCCGCTATTTTCATCAAGTGCTTTTGCAGACCGATTTTAAGGGGAGTGTTGCCATGCACGGGAATGGAGAGGCGGGCGGTGTTTCCGATTTGAGCATAAATGTGATGGCTGCCGTTAACGCGTTTCAACTCCCAGCCTTTGGATTCGAGGAGAGCGCAAAACCTCTTGCCGCTCACTGCTTTCAAACAGCTATCTCCATCACCCGATCTTTCTTGGATACGGTGATGTCTTGAACGTCAACGGACAGGCACCCTTCCACGGCTTCGTATATATTGGACAGCAATTCGGCAAAGGTTTCCCCCTGGGTCACGCAGCCGGGGATGGCCGGAACCTCGGCCCAAAAGCCACCCTCTTCGGCTTCATGAACAACGATTTTAAGTTTCACGGGGAATTTCTCCTTGGGTGATTATGCCAAATTTTTGCATTCAATTTAATGATAACACAGGGAAAAGTCAAGCCAGCGGAGCGTTCAGCAGCCTGCTTTCAGCCAAAAGCTTCAACGCCAAGGCGCAAGGACGCAAAGTTTTTGCCGGAATACCCCGCGCCTTTGCGCCTCTGCGTTGTTTCTTTTTTGCTGATGGCCGTCAGCTCTATGATCATGCTGTCGACGCGTGCAGTTTCAGCCCCAGCGCCTTGATCACCTTTAACATTGTCGAGAATTCGGGATTTCCCGAGGCCGAAAGAGCCTTGTAAAGTCCTTCGCGCGAGAGGCCGCTGTCTCGGGCAAGTTGAGACATGCCACGAGCGCGGGCAACGTCATTGAGTGCGGCCCGAACCAGTGAGCCGTCGCCGGGGTCTTCCTCCAGGCAGGCGTCAAGGTACAGGGCCACGTCTTCCTCGCTCTTGAGGTGATCTACGGCATCCCAGCGGGTGAATTTTTCGGCCATGTTCAATCCCTCCACTCCTTGGCAATTTCGATTGCTCGCTTGATGTCGGCACTCTGCGTGCTTTTGTCT
>JAJZSH010000165.1 GCA_021822005.1 Deltaproteobacteria bacterium
CTGCCGTTGCCCGTGTTTCTCGCTCCCCATCACGCGCCGTTTACCTTCGCTTTTGTCCAGTTTCTTCTGGTGCTGCCGATCATGTGGTCGGGCCGGAATTTTTATCAGCTCGGTTTTCCGGCTCTCCGGCGCGGCGCGCCCAACATGGATTCGCTCATCGCCATCGGCACCGGCGCCGCCTTTGTCTACAGCACCTGGAACCTGATCGAGATCGGTCTGGGCATCGAGGCCATGGCCAGGGTCATGGATCTGTATTTTGAGTCGGCCGGGGTGCTTATTGCCCTGGTTTCCCTGGGCAAGTATCTGGAGGCCCGCTCCAAGGTGCGCACCTCGGACGCCATCCGTCAGCTCATGGCCCTGACCCCGGAGGAGGCCACCCTGCTGGTAAATGAAGTGCAGAAGAAGATCCCCGTTGCCGAGATCGAGAAGGGCGATATCCTGCTGGTCAAGCCGGGCGAGCGCATTCCCGTTGACGGTTCGGTGGTCAAGGGCCGCTCCAGTGTGGACGAGTCCATGCTCACCGGCGAATCCCTGCCGGTTTCCAAGGAGGTCGGCGATCCGGTGGTGGGCGCCACCCTGAACAAGAACGGCCTGTTGCAGATGCGGGCCGAGAAGGTGGGGCAGGACACGGTGCTTGCCCGGATCATCACCATGGTCCGCGAGGCCCAGGGCTCCAAGGCGCCCATCGCCAATCTGGCGGACCGCATCAGCCTCTATTTCGTGCCCACCGTCATAGTCATTGCCATTCTCGCCGGGCTGGCCTGGTATTTCCTCGGTCAGGCCGAGTTTTCCTTTGCCCTGCGGATCTTCATCGCCGTGCTGGTCATTGCCTGCCCCTGCGCCATGGGATTGGCCACCCCGACCTCGATCATGGTCGGCACCGGGCGCGGGGCCCAGTTGGGGGTGCTGGTGAAAAGCGGCGAGGCCCTGGAGATGGCGCAGAAAATTGACGCCATCGTCTTTGACAAGACCGGGACCCTGACCCATGGCCGCCCGGAATTGACCGACGTGCAGGCGGTGTCGGCGGAGATGGATGCCAGCCGGATTCTGTCCCTGGTGGCCAGCGCCGAGAGCGGTTCGGAACATCCCCTGGCCGAGGCCATTGTCAACGCCGCCGGGGAAAAGGGGCTGACCCTGGCAGAGCCTTCCGATTTCGAGGCGGTTCCCGGCCGGGGTATCCGGGCCATGGTGCAGGGCCGGAATGTTCTGCTCGGCAACCGGGAGTTCATGATTGCCCAGGATGTTACGGGCCTGGGCGTGGTGGTTGAGCAAATCGCGCATGGCTTTGCCGGGGCGGGCAAGACCGCGCTCTACTGTGCGGCGGATGGCAGGCTTATCGCGCTTCTGGCCATTGCCGACCGGCTTAAATCCGAGGTGCCCGCGACCATCAGCGCCCTGGAAAGAATGGGGATCAAGGTCTTCATGCTCACCGGCGATAATGAGATTACGGCCCGGGCCATCGCCGCCCAGGCTGGAATCAGCGAGGTATTTGCCCAGGTGCTGCCGGACCAGAAGGTTGAAAAAGTAGCGGCCTTGCAGGCAGAGGGGTTCCGGGTCGCCATGGTGGGCGACGGCATCAACGACGCCCCGGCCCTGGCCAGGGCCGATGTCGGCATTGCCATGGGCACCGGCATCGACATAGCCATTGAGTCCGGCGATATCGTGCTGATGAAGGGCCATCTCTCCGGCCTGTTGGCCGCGCTTTTTTTGAGCCGCGCCACCATGCGCAATATCAAGCAGAATCTCTTCTGGGCCTTTATCTACAACATCATCGGCATTCCGGTGGCGGCTGGGGTTCTTCATCTCTTCGGCGGGCCGACCTTAAACCCCATGATCGCCGGCGGGGCCATGGCCATGAGTTCGGTTTCCGTGGTCTCCAATGCCCTGCGTCTGCGCTTTTTCAGGCCGCCGGGCGGCAAGAGGATGCAAGCGCCATCGGTTTTTAAAATATGGGGGAAACACAGCATCGTCTTGACAATTTTTAGAAACCTTGCGTAGATAATAGTATGGGTTTTGGCGTGTGTGGACGGTGCGCCCCATTTTATCGTGTCCGGTTCGAGAGGAGCCTGCCAATGAAAAAATTTGTTGCGACTGCGGTGATTATCGCCTCTGCCTGCGGAGTCTTTGGCGGCAGGGAAATTCTGGCGGAAAATACAACCAGTCATACGGTACAAAAAGGGGACACTCTCTGGGATTTGAGCGGGGGGTATCTCAACAATCCACTGCTCTGGCCGAAAATCTGGAAGATCAATCCAGGGATCGCCAACCCCCACCGGATCGTGCCGGGTCAGATCGTCAAGATCCCAGGCATGGGAGAGGCTCCGGTCGGGGAAGCGTCCGCGGACAGCGGTGTCGGCCCGGTGGAGTCGGAGTCTTCACCCCTTGCCCGGGCGGGATTGGCGTCGTCTTCCGAACCGCTCCCCCTCATCGTGGTAAAAAAAGATCCGCCCCCGACCGGTGCACAGGCCGGGGCGGGCCAGGGGAAAGCCCCGGCCCGGTATTATGACCGGGGAATCGGCATGGTCACCAACGAGATCCCCAACGGGGGCCGGGTGCTGCGTACCGAGCAGGGCTGGCAGGGCGCGGCTTTCGGCGAGACCATTCTGATCTCTGCCCCTGGCGCGCAGGTTGGCCAGCAGTTCGGCGTATACCGGGATCTGGGCAAGGTCGAGTCCCTGGGTTATTTTGGCAAAAGTCCCGGCCATGTGCTGGCGGATATTGCCATTGTCGAGGTTGTCGCCTCGGACGCGTCCAGGCAGCAGGCTGTTATCCGGCGCGCTTTTGCCGAAGTGAGAACCGGTGACGTTCTGGGACAGGTTCCGGAGCGGCCCACGGTTTCCGCCCGGCCGGCCCAGGCAGGGGCACCCTCTGGCAAAGGCTCGGTGGTGGCGTTTCATTTCATGCGTCAGCTTGCCGGACCCGATGATATTCTCTATCTGAATATCGGCGCGGATCAGGGGCTTGCGCCCGGAGACCTGTTGTCGGTGGCAGGGACGGATCACACCGCGGGCAGGACTTCCGGCGAAATCATGATCCTGCGGGTTGCGGCAAACACCGCGGCTGCCGTGGTGACGGGACGAAGCGCCCACGAGGTGCGCCGGGGGGATGTGGTCGGACCGCCGTTTTTGTAGAATCTGCCGCTGTTTTCGTTTTGCCCTGAGGAGGTAAAGAGGGGTCTGTCGGGAGGGAAGGACGCTGTTTTGCAGTCTGAAATTCTCACAGAAGGCGATGCCCCATGGATGGTGCGAAAAAACCCGATGTTTCCCTGGCCGGTCTGCTGGAACTCGTTGAGGCATCGACCCTTGCCTCCATCAAGGGGACGGTGAGCGGGATATTATCCCTTATCAGCGATCCTGCCGCCAGTTCCTTTGATCTCATTCAACTTATTGAGGTTGACCCGCCGCTGGCGGCAAAGATTCTCCGGGTTGCCAACTCAGCATACTACGCCACCTCCAAAACCATCAGCGATATCCATCAGGCCCTGATCTGGGTAGGTTTTGACACGCTCAAGGAAATCATTCTCACCCAGAAGGTGAGCGAACTCTACCGTGGCGGCACGCCCGTCTGCGGCTATTCCCGGCTGCAGTTGTGGCGGCACAGTCTGGCTGTCGCCCTTCTTGCCAAGACTATTTACAGACGTGAATTCGGCGAGAAGGGAAACAATGCCTATGCCGCGGGATTGATGCACGACATCGGGGTCATTGTGGAAGACCAGCTCCTGCACCAGGAATTCATGCAGCTGGTGCAGACCATGGAGGATACGCCCCGAGCCCTGTCCGATGGCGAGACTGCCCTCTTTGGCTACCACCATGGCCTGGTTGGCAGGGGGCTGGCCGAGAACTGGAATTTTCCGGCGGAACTCACGGACGGCATAGGCTTTCATCATAATCCCGAGGGCGCCAGGGAAGAACACCGCATGTTTGTGAAAACAATCTTCATCGCCGATTATCTCATGTTTGAGCAGGGATATGGTTATGTTGCCATGCCGCTTCCCGATCGGGAGATTCTGCAGCAGTATGTCCGGGATCTTGGTCTGCAGTGGTATGCCTTGCGCGCCATTGTTGAGCTGGTCCGGGAAGAGCTGGGAAAGATCGAGCAGAAAGGATACCTGATTGCATGAGCAACAGCGATTCAGAGCTTCGGCAGCGCATCCTCGAGCTTGAAACACAGGTGCGCCATCTTGGCAACGAGCTCCGCCTGACCAGGGAAGAGTATGAGGAGGCCACCTCCAAATATCTGGATATTTATTTCAATCTGGAAAAGAAAATCAGCGAACGGACCAGGGAGCTTGACGCCGCCAACGGGAAGCTTCTTTGCGAAATCGAAGAACGCAAACGGACAGAGGCGGAGAAGGAGCAACTCATTGCTCAGTTGCAAAAGGCCATGCAGGAGGTGAAGGTCTTGAGCGGCTTTCTGCCCATCTGCGCCTCATGCAAAAAGATCAGGGATGACACCGGCTACTGGCGTCAGATAGAGGAATATATCAGCAGGCATTCCAATGCCCTGTTCAGCCATGGCATCTGCCCGGACTGCTCCAAAAAACTGTATCCGGAGGTCCACGAGGAGTTGCAGCGGCGCGCCAAGACCAAGGAATGACAAGAGTACAGCTGCCTGGAGGTTCGTTCCCTCTGGGCCCGTGGGTGAGGGTTTTATCTCAAGCCGGAATCAACGGTTGTCCGCCATCAGCCTGGCCACCGTATCCCAGATCCGGTGGGCTGTTTCTTCCTTGCTCAGCAGCGGCACATCTTCCTGCGTGCCATTGCGGTCAAGAAGGGTGACTCTGTTGGTGTCGGCACCAAAACCGGTTTCCGTTCCCCCGATATCATTGATCACGATCAGATCAAGATTTTTTTCCTTGAGTTTTCTGGCCCCTTCCTTGAGATGGTCCCGACTTTCCGCGGCAAAGCCGACGAGCAGAGGGAAATTCGGAGATTTTCGCCTGCGTTCTCCCAGCTCCTTGAGGATGTCCGGGTTGGCGATCAGGGGCAGGGATAGCGCGGCCTGTCCTTTTTTTATCTTGTGGGGCTGGGTCTCGGCGGGCCGGTAGTCGGAAACAGCCGCCGCCTTGACGACAATGGTGGCCGCATCGAGACAGGCCATGACTGCCGCCTGCATTTCGGCGGCGGAGGTGACTTGGATGCAGCGGACTCCCGGCGGGACGGCCAGGGCGGTCGGCCCGCTGATCAGAGTGACCGTTGCCCCCTGTTGTCCGGCCGTGGCCGCCAGGGCATAGCCCATCTTGCCGGTGGAAGGATTGCTGAGGAAACGGGCCGGATCAAAGGGTTCCCGGGTGGGTCCGGCGGTAATGAGCACGTGTTCGCCGGCAAGGTTCTGGGGGGCAAAGGCCGTGAGGATGGCCTGCCGGGCGTTTTCCCAGTCCGTCAGGCGACCGGGGCCTTCTTCGCCGCAGGCCATTTCCCCGCAATCGGGTTCGAGAACCCCATACCCGTAAGATCTGATGGTTGCAAGGTTTGCCTGGGTGGCCGGATGCTGGAACATGACGCTGTTCATGGCCGGGCAGACCAGGACTGGCCCGGATGAGGCCAGGGCGATGGTGGCGAGCAGATTATCGGCCAGGCCATGGGCCAGGCGGGCGATGGTCTGGGCCGAGGCCGGGGCAATGACCAGCAGATCATGCTCCCTGGCCAGGTTGATGTGGGGAATGGTTTCCGGCGCTTCGGCGGCGAACATGCCGGTATGCACCGGATTGCCGGAAAGGGCCGCCATGGTCAGAGGGCTGATGAACCGGCAGGCGGCCTCGGTCATGACCACGGTAATCCGGCAGCCTTCCCGGCGCAGGGCGCGAACCCAGTCCGCGACCTTGTAAGCGGCGATGCTTCCGGTAATCCCGAGAAGAATCTTTTTGTCGGTCAGAAGAGACATGGAATTCGCGCCGTCCGAGCCCTTACATCCCAGAGCCAAAGGGGTTTACCGACTTGGAGCTGCCAGCGCTTCCTGCCGATATATCCTCGGTCACATAGATGGCAATCTCCGTCCGCATGAGCAGTTTATCCTCGGAGAGGACAATGATGCAGGTCTTGTTCGGTTTGGTGAAGGCCAGCAATATTTTTTTGTATCTGGTGGAGCCCACGAGCTTCCAGCCATTCCTGGGCATGTTGTTGCTGAAAAAATCGGCGGAGGAAGAGATGTCCACCCGGCCGGTGTATTGCAACACTCCGCCGGCAAAGGAGTCGGTCCGGACGACCATGCTTTTTTCCCGGTCCCAGCCGAACTCGCTGGGGATCATGATGTCGGAAAATTCATTGGCGCGATAGGGCTGTTCCGCGGAAGAAGCGGTAGAGGCGGCGAAGGGATCCGAGGAAGCCCCTTTATCGCTGCTTCCTCCTCCCATGCCCAATTCGGCGCAGCCGCTGAGGGCGACAAGGCTGAGGAGCGCAAGAACGGTTGAGAGGAAAACGTTGCGGAATGGCTTATGTGGCGTTGTCATGGAGGCCTCCTGGGTTAATGGTGTGCAAGACAATACGGTTATAACTCTTTGACGATGAATTCCGCCAATGGTTTTCTCTGTGATTGCTGGTCGCGCCGGCTCGGGTGGCCGACGGCGATGATTGCCGCATCCGTAACAATAACGAAGCGCCAGGGCCTGGTTGTTCAGGCCGGACGGGGGCCCAGACCCCGGCTCGAATAATTTCGTGGAGCGTTGCGGAGTTCACCGGTTGATCGGTGAACTCCCGGATACTGCGCCGCTGTTCGATGGCAATAAGAATCGGCGAAGACATGGGGCTGAGTGCAGGTCGCGTTGTAATGATTATCGACGATGGAATTGTTCGGAACACCCTGAAATTTCAAGAAAATCATAGCCGGTTGGGCAAGGGTTTGTCAAACGGTTTCCGTAGGAGCGGCTGTATTGCGCAAGAAATAAAAACCTGTTAGATCGGAA
>JAJZSH010000166.1 GCA_021822005.1 Deltaproteobacteria bacterium
CAATTTCGTTCGAGTGCAAGGCGCGAGGAAGACGAAAAAGCGGAGCGTACATATGGTACGTGAGCATTTTTCGGCGACTGAGCAACGCAGCAATCGGGCGAAAGGGCCGTTTCCGGATGGGCACTAGATAAGAAACGGCCACAGCCATAATCCATGCCGTTCGCCCAACTAGCTCTTGCCGGAGAATACAGCATCCAGTACAGTAACGCACTCCGATACAGTTTCCAGCTTATTTTTTTGCAACCGTAATCTTTCCCACGGGGAACCCAATGCCGGCAAAAAGCCAAGCACATTCGCCAAACAAATCGTGGCTCCGAATCACGATCACCGCCAGCGAGACCATCTCCGACCCCATTGCCGATTTTATATGCGAGCAAACCGGCGGAGTCGAGCAGATTCCGGTGGCGTCAGCCAATGCCGCCCAGGAACAGATTGTCGGCTACCTGGAAAATGGCCCCCAGGCCCCGGAAAAGTTAAAAAAAATTACAGAGTACCTCGCGGAACTCGCCTGCCTCGCCCCTGGTGAGGGGAAAACTCGGCTTGAAACAGATATCATTCCCGATGAAGACTGGAACAAGGCATGGAAAGAGCGCTTCAAGCCCCTGCCGATCACACCCCACCTTGTCATCAAGCCCACCTGGGAATCATACCAGCCAGGCCCCGGCGAAAAGGTTATCGAAATGGATCCGGGGATGGCCTTTGGCACAGGGCATCACGCCAGCACCAAGCTGGCCCTTGATTTCATCGAGGGGCTTTTTCATGGCATAAAAACCCCTCCCAAAACCGTTCTCGATGTAGGCACCGGCACGGGCATCCTGGCCATGGCCGCCGCCCTTTTTGGCGCCCAGGAGGTGCTGGCCATCGACAATGACCCGGAAGCCGTGGTGGTGGCGGAGGAGAATATTCTGCGCAATGGCCTGCTTCCAATAATTACAGTACAGGGCGTCGCCCTGGAAGACATCCCCCGGCAATTCGATCTTGTCATCGCCAACATCATCCATGATACGCTCATTGATCTTGCCGCCAGCCTTGCCGCACGCCTGGCTGCAAACGGCAGGCTCATCCTGGCCGGAATCCTGACCGGCCCCCAGACCGACAGTATCCGCGCGGCCTATAACGCTCTTGGCCTGAAACATCAGGAAACCAGGAGCGAAGGGGAATGGAGCGCTCTTCTCTTCGCACAGCCATAAGCCGTCGTTCAAAAAATGGGACATTGGAATGCCGCAACCGGCATAAGGAGCCGTAATGAAAATGTCAAAAAAATACAGATTATTTCGTAACGGCTCCTAAACACCCATGAGCCTCCGCCGCTTTTTCATAAACCCGACAGATATCACGGGAGAAACCGCGCAGCTGACCGGCCCGGAGGCCCACCATCTCCGGGCCGTCCTCAGGCTTACCCCCGGCGATCCCATTACCTTTTTTGACGGAACCGGGGCACGGTACCAGGCCCGCATCGAACAGATCCTCAAAGACCGGGTGACCGCGACCATCATCGGACACACCCGGGATCTCCCGCCCAAGGTCCGTCTCCACCTGGGGCAAGCCCTGCTCAAGGGCCAGAAAATGGACCTCATTCTGCAAAAGGCCACGGAGCTGGGGGTTGATGCAATCTGGCCCTTTTACTCGGAACACGGAATCCACAAACCGCAGAGAGAAGCACAGATGGAACGCTGGCAGCGCATCGTCCGCGAGGCCTGCAAGCAATGCGACCGGGCCAAGCCGCCGGAAATCCATGACACCCGGGAAATAACCGATCTCATGGCCCATCCCCCGCCTTGTGAGATAAGGCTGATCTTCTGGGAACATGAGGCCCGGCAAACGCTGGATGAGGTTCTTGCCGGTCAGGAGAAGGATTGCCGAGCCGTATTTTTCCTCCTCGGCCCGGAGGGAGGATTCAGCGAAACAGAGGTTGCCTGTGCCCAACAGGAAGGCTTTGCCCCCGTCTCCCTCGGGCCGCGCATTCTGCGCGCCGAGACGGCAACCCTTGCGGCAACAGCCATCCTGCAATTTACCCTTGGCAATCTCAACCCGGTTCACCCGGAAGATCAGGAGAAAACCCCATGCGCGCCGTTGTCCAAAGGGTAAGCCAAGCCTCTGTTTGCGTAGATGAACAGATCTGCGGCGCCATCGGGCCTGGGCTTCTTGTCCTTCTCGGCGCAGGCAAAAAGGATTCTGAACAGGACGCCGTGCTCCTGGCCGATAAGATTGCCAATCTACGAATCTTCGAAGACGAGCACGGACTCATGAATCTTTCCCTGCTCGAGGTGCAAGGAGAAATGCTGGTGGTCTCCCAGTTCACCCTGTTCGGCGACTGCCGCAAGGGAAGGCGCCCATCCTATTCCACGGCCGCGCCACCGGCAGAAGCAGCGCGCCTCTACGAACAGTTCATCCGCGAAATCCGCGCAAGACAGATTACCGTGGCCACCGGCAAATTCCAGGCCATGATGGACGTAGCCCTGATAAACAATGGCCCGGTAACTCTGCTGCTTGACACGGAAAAATAATTATAAGCCCCCCGCACGAACCTCTTTCCCCATATTTTTTCAGCCCCTGCTTTACAAGCGTTGCAAAATATAGCTATATATTGTTGCACATATTGCTACACGGGCGACTCAATTTACGCCCGAAAACCATTCACCGTCCTCGCCCGGAGGGGGGCATTGCATGCAAGAGCTTTGGTCCGATGACCCGAAGGTTGTTGGAGAAGAAATTATCAGGATTGTTGGTCAGCGAATCCCTGTAACCCTTCTCCAAAAGGGGCTGAATCCGCAGAAGCTCATACCTTCCGAGATATTCACCAAAGAGACGGAACCACTTCTTCTTTTGGCCAAAGATACCCCTTTCCAGGCCCACAAAAACCCATGCCTGCTCCTGTATCAACACCATAACCAGCCCATGCGAGGCTTCCACGCCACTCCCGTGCTTGAAACCGGCAGCGAACTGGGAGTGCTCTTCCCCGCATCAATTATTACAATCCAGCGGAGAAGATATCTCCGCTACGTGACAAGTTCCCGCTCCGTTGCAACCTTCACCCGCAAGGCAAGCCAGTATCTCAATCATGGCACAATAAAGAATATCTCCATCGAGGGAGCAAGGCTGGTGGGAAAATTTTCCGAGCACATCCAGAAAGGAGACAAGCTCAGCCCGCTCAGCATGACCCTCCGTTTACGATTTGGCGATTTCGAGGAAAAAGCTACCGCGCCAGAAGCCATTGTCCGCCGAGTTATCGAGCTTGACCAGGAAACCAGGGAATTCGGCATTCAATTCACCCTGAAGGGCACAGATCTGGAAAACCTCGAACGCTATCTTGCCATTTGCTCCATCGAGAATTCCCCGCCAAACGCGACCTGAAAACCTTACGCTTCGTTTTCTCTCTCGCCCTTCGCAGCCAAGATGACCCCCGGCACATCCCGCCCCTCAGCGGAATACCCCACAGATTGGCTATACAGCAGAAAGCGCGGTCGTGGCGTCTTGCACAAACCGAAACCCTGCAACTTTCACGGCCAGAAAGGGCTTACCGGTGGGCTTTTCGCCACAGGGCAAGCAGGCGCGTTCGCAACTCCGCATCGCCGATGGCGGCGATCAGCCGCTCAAAGGTCTTCTGTTCCTCCGGATCAACCGGCTGCGGAGAAGCGGCCTGCTTCGGGCTGTCCGCAACCATCTTTTCCTCGCCAAGGGCGGCGTCTATCTGGAAACGGATATCGCTTATTTTCTCGGAACCCCGCACATTCGCATTGATCTGTTCGAGCAACGCCTGCTTTTGCAGATGAAGCTGCTGCATCCAGACCGAGTCGGAAACCGCGATCCAGAGCACCGTGCCCCGAATCACCTGCGGTTCGGTCCGCTCCGCGATCTCCGGGCCGACAACCTGCGGCCAGTTCCGGAAGACGGCGTGCAGGGCCAAACGCTTGTCCCATTGCCTTTTTTTGAAAAGCTCGGCAAAAAGAGAATCTATCCGGGTGATTTTTTCGGGAGCGGCCATGGTAATTGTGCCTGATTGAGTGGGATTTAGTGCTTGGATTGTAAACAACCCTTGCCGCATTGCAAAGAAATCATTATATACTGCTCACAATTTCCCACAATTTCCGGTCACCTCCTGACCACTTTATTATTGAACCGCACAACAAGGACTTCCCCCATGGGCTTTCGCTGTGGCATCGTCGGCCTGCCCAATGTCGGCAAATCGACCATCTTCAACGCCCTCACCTCCGCGGGCATCGAGTCGGCCAATTACCCGTTCTGCACCATCGAACCCAACGTGGGCATGGTGCCGGTTCCGGATGCCCGGCTCGACACCCTTGCCGAGATGGCGAAAACCAAGGTCAAGGTCAACGCCCAGATGGAGTTCGTCGATATCGCCGGTCTGGTGAGCGGGGCCAGCAAGGGCGAAGGGTTGGGCAACCAGTTTCTCGGCCATATCCGCCAGGTGGACGCCATCGCCCATGTGGTCCGCTGCTTTGAAGACGCAAACATCGTGCATGTGGACGGCAGCATCGATCCCCTGCGCGACCGGGAGGTGATCAACACCGAGTTGATCCTCTCCGATCTGGACACCGTGAGCCGGCGCATGACCAAAACCGCGTCCCAGGCGAAATCCGGGGACAAGGTCTACAAGGCCCAGCTGGTTGTCCTGGAGGAGCTGCACGCCCTGCTCAATGACGGCAAACCGGCCCGGGTCGCCCAGCTCGACGACACGGGCCAGAAGCTGATGAAGGAGCTCTGCCTGCTCACCGCCAAGCCCGTGCTCTATGTGGCCAATGTCAGCGAGGCGGAGATCAATACCGGCAACCCTTGGGTGGAAGCGCTCCGCAAGGTTGCGGTGGAGGAGAATGCAACCGTGGTCATGATCTCCGGGGCGATTGAAGAGGAACTGAGCGCCCTGAGCGTGGCCGAACGCCAGGATTTTCTGGCCGATCTCGGTCTTGAGGAACCGGGGCTGAACCGCCTGATCAAGGCCGGTTACGAGTTGCTGGGGCTGATCAACTATTTCACCGTGGGCGAGAAGGAAACCCGGGCCTGGACCATCAAGCGCGGGACCAAGGCCCCGCAGGCCGCCGCGGTTATCCATACCGATTTTGAGCGCGGCTTTATCCGGGCCGAGGTTATCTCCTACGCGGATTTCGTGGCCTGCGGCGGCGAGGCCAAGGCCAGGGAAAAGGGGTTGCTGCGCCTGGAAGGAAAGGAATATGTCGTTCAGGACGGCGACTGCATGAATTTCCGCTTCAACGTCTAGCCGCGAAAAAGGGCGCAACGCTATGATCAGAACCAACACGGAACAGCTGGTCTGCCAGTCGGTGATCGGCGAAATCACTTCGCCCCAGGGAGGGATCAACCCCTACCGGATCAATCCGGACGGGCATTCCGACGTCTACCCCGGCGTGGGCGGCATCACCTACAACCTGCGGATCGGGGATCTGGCCGGGGAAAAATTCGGCGACCACGTGGAGCCCGCTGTTTCCATCAGCAACTTCACCCAGATCCAGGGGCAGCCCGGCCCCAACCGGGCCTTGAACCAGTTTTCCTGCGCGGGCAACATCGCCAGGGTGGTCTCCGGCGACGCCAAGGGCGAGACCGGCCGGGTAACCGGCAAGCATGGCGGCATCGAGCATGTGCTGGTGGATTTTTCCCCGGAGGTGCTGGAACGCCTCACCATCGGCGACAAGATCCAGATCAAGGCCTGGGGTTGCGGCCTGAACCTCCCTGATTTCCCAGGGATCAAGGTGATGAACCTGGACCCGTCCCTGCTCGACACAATCCCCTTAAAAAAACTCACCGGCGGCAGGCTGCAGGTTCCGGTAACCCATACCGTGCCCGCCAAGATCATGGGCTCGGGCATCGGCGCCGCCCACAGCCACAGCGGCGACTACGACATCCAGCTCTTCGACGAGGCCATTGTCAGGGAATACGGCCTCGCCGACCTGCGGCTGGGAGATTTTGTCGCCATCCTGGACGCGGACGCCACCTATGGACGGATCTACAAGACCGGCGGCGTGGTCATCGGCATTGTCGTCCACGCCAGCTGCGTGCTGGCCGGACACGGCCCGGGAGTGATGATCGCCATGACCTCGAAAGACGGTCTGTTGGTGCCAAAAATCAGCGCCAAGGCAAACCTGAAGGCCTATTTTGCCAAGATGAAATGAGCCACGAATTTCCACCCCCAGAGCATGAAAAATGTCTCGTGGGTTGTGCGGCTGCCACAAAAACAAAAGGATACTCCGTGAACAACAGGGAACAACTCAAGCAACTGCTGCTGGCCAAGTCGTACCGCCATGGAAAATTCAAGCTCTCCTCGGGCCGGGAATCTGATTTCTACATCGACGGCAAACAGACCACCCTGTCCGCGGAAGGCGCGTACCTCTGCGGCAAGCTGATCTTCGAGATCCTCCGCAACAGCCCGGAAAAGATCGAGGCGGTGGGAGGCATGACCCTTGGGGCCGATCCGCTGGTCACGGCGGTTTCGGTGGTGAGCCATCTGGAGCAGGCCCCCATTCCCGCCTTCATCGTTCGCAAGGAATCCAAGGGCCACGGCACCGGCCAATACATCGAAGGGTTGAGCAACATGCCTCCGGGCTGCACCGTTGCCCTGCTGGAAGACGTGGTCACCACGGGCGGCACCCTGCTCACCGTGATCGAGCGGGTGGAAGCGGCGGGGTTCAAGGTGGGGCTGGTGGTGACCGTGGTTGACCGGCTGGAAGGCGGGGCCGAGGCGCTGGCCGAGAAAGGCTACCGGCTGGAAGCCATCTTCACCCGGCACACCCTGTTGCAGTAGGATACAAAAGGACAACGGAATGCAGTGCAAGAAATGCAAGGGCAGGCTGGAAATCGCCCGGTCCTGCCGCCGGGTCCGGATGCGGTGCCAAAAATGCGGCCATGAAT
>JAJZSH010000167.1 GCA_021822005.1 Deltaproteobacteria bacterium
CCCTACCCGCCTTGATCAGCACCTGTTTCATTGCCACACCCCACGCGTGTCAATAACGTGCTTGCCTTCCAGTTGCACCCTGTTGATTGCATAGAAAACTTGATGGCTAACCAACATAACGATTATGTTGGAACGCCTTACTGCCTCTTCCTCTGAAACCAATTCAATGTTGTCGAACTTAGCCAGTGATGGCGGCAGTTGTTCAATGTGAGGCTCTACTGCAAGGACTTGTCCAATTTTGTGTCCGGCAAGCAACTGGACCACCTCCATGGCTGGGCTTTCTCGCAAGTCATCAATATCTGGCTTGAAGGCCAATCCTAGGCAGGCAATGACCGGATCAGTGACAGCGGAAGTGGCGCTTAGCACCTGATCTACCACATAGTGCGGCTTACCGTCGTTCACTTGTCTTGAAGTGTGAATCAGGCGTGCCTCTTGAGGTGTCTTGCTCACAATAAACCAAGGGTCAACAGCAATGCAATGCCCGCCCACCCCAGGGCCTGGCTGAAGGATGTTGACGCGAGGATGATGGTTGGCTAGTTTGATGAGCTCCCATACATTGATACCCAGCTTGTCGCAAATAATGGAAAGCTCGTTGGCAAAGGCGATGTTGACGTCCCGGAATGAGTTCTCTGTCAGCTTGCACATCTCGGCCGTTCTGACATTGGTGGGGATGCATGTAGCTTCGACAAAGGTTTTATAAAGTTCTATGGCGCGTTGTGAGCAGCGGTGCGTCATTCCACCAATAACCCGATCGTTACCGACAAGCTCATGAACCACTTTTCCGGGAAGCACTCGCTCCGGGCAATAAGCGATATTGACATCTGCCTGCTCTCCTCTTTGATGAGGGAAAGACAAATCGCTTCTGGCCTGAGCAAGCCAGTCTGCCATTTGCTCGGTAGTGCCAACAGGTGATGTGGACTCGAGAATGACAAGATCACCTTCCTTGAGTACAGAAGCGATTGATTTGGCGGCAGCCTCTACGTAACTCAAGTCAGGCTCATGATCGCCTTTGAATGGTGTTGGCACTGCGATCAAAAACGCATCAGCAGGCTCTGGCTTCGTCGTGGCTCGCAGATAACCTTGCGTGACCGCCGCTTGAACGATGATATCCAGTTCCGGCTCGACGATGTGTATTTCTCCGCGATTAATGGTATCTACAGCGTGTTGGTTTGTGTCCACCCCAATAACTTTGATTTTTCTTGAGGCTAGCATGGCTGCAGTAGGTAAGCCGATGTAACCCAAGCCGATCATTGACACACACTTGAAGGAACTCTTCATTCATTTACACCCAAAAAATTAACAATTCGATTGGCAGCCTGTCCGTCACCATATGGGTTGTGGGCATGGCTCATACGCTCATATTCGACATGGTCATCAAGTAGCCGGTACGTCTCTGTCACGATGGTTTCTTGGTCAGTTCCGACAAGTCTGACAGCCCCTGCAGTAACTGCTTCTGGACGCTCTGTCGTATTGCGCATGACGAGCACCGGTTTGCCAAGGGAGGGGGCTTCTTCCTGAACCCCCCCGGAGTCGGTAAGCAGAATGTGCGATCGGTCCATCAAGTAAACGAATGGCAGGTAATCCAAGGGCTCTATCAGATGAATGTTTTTTCTATTTCCCAGCATCCGTCTGACTGGCTCTTGAACGTTAGGATTTAAGTGAACTGGATACACAACCTCTACATCATGACGCTCACTTATTGTTTGTATAGCGGCACAAATATTTTCAAAACCAGCTCCGAAATTCTCACGACGATGCCCTGTAACAAGAATTAAACGCTTGCCTGAATCCAGGAATTGAAATTTTTGCTCCATGGAGGTCTTCAGCTCAACACCAGAGCGAAGGCGCTGCACAACCTCTAGCAATGCATCGATGACCGTATTGCCTGTCACGTGAACGGCTTCATTTCTAACGCCTTCACGAATTAGATTGTCTTTTGCAGTTTCCGTAGGCGCAAAATGAATGTGCGCTATCGCGCCAGCAATGCGGCGATTCATCTCCTCTGGCCATGGAGAATAAATAGCGCCTGTTCTCAGACCTGCTTCAACATGACCGACGGGAATTTTTTCGTAATAGGCTGCAAGACTGGTCGCAAGCGTGGTTGTTGTATCCCCATGTACGAGTACATAGTCAGGTCTCCACTCATTGAAAACTCTACGTATTCCCAGCAAGACATTGCTTGTTATGTCAGTAAGGTCTTGGCTTGGTTTCATCAAGTCGAGATCAAAGTCCGGCAAGATATCGAAAAGCGTCAACACCTGATCGAGCATCTGCCGATGCTGCGCAGTTACACATACCTTTGCCTCGATGTGCGTGCTGTTGGACAGGGCTTTGACAACCGGAGCCATTTTTATGGCCTCTGGTCGAGTACCAAATACGGAAAGCACTCTCAAGAAGTTACTCCTTCGATTCTTTGTGAGGTGGTCGGGATTTGTGAGACAGCCTGAGCGGAATATAAGCAATGGCCCGTGGTTGCTGGGCTGGCGGCGTCAGGCGGCCGGGTCGAGTTTTTGGTTTCTCTGTTCATAAACCGCATTCGGCGTCAATCTGTCAAGGGACGAGTGCTTTCGATTTTCGTTGTACCAGTTGAACCATATCGTCAGATCCCGGGAGAGTTCGCCGCCGGTTTCGTAATCCTTCAGGTAGATTCTCTCGTACTTCAGGGGTGCGCCAGAGTCTCTCGATGAAGATGTTGTCCTTGAACCGGCCTTTACCGTCCATGCTGATCCTGACGTTCCAGGTCTTCAGGACGGAGGTGAAGGCCTCGCTGGTAAACTGGCAGCCTTGATCGGTGTTGAAGATCTCCGGGGCGCCGTACTTGAGCAGGGCCTCCTTGAGAGCCTCGACGCAAAAGCGGGTGTCGAGCGTGTTGGAGAGCCGCCAGGACAACACCTTGCGGCTGGCCCAGTCCATGATCGCGATCAGGTACATGAACCCCCGCGCCATGGGAATGTAAGTGATATCGGTCGCCCACACTTGATTCGGGCGGTCAATGGTCATCCCGCGCAACAGGTAGGGATAGACCGGATGTTTGGGGTGTCGCTTGCTGGTTCCTGGCTTGGGGGCCAGTGATTCGATCCCCATGACGCGCATCAGTCGCCGCACGCGATCCCGGCCAACGGGTTCCCCCGGCGAGTTCAACTGGTCGGCCAGGGAGCGACTCCCCATCCAGGGATGCTCCAAATACAGCGCATCGATCCGGCGCAGCAGCTCCAGATCCCCCTGGCGCAACCTGGAGGGAAGCCCGCGATAGTAGCTGGCGCGGGGAACGCCCAACAGTTCGCAGCGGCGTTCAACAGAAACGTTCGGATGACCAGTGGCGATCACCGTCTGTTTCTGCGCCCGGCCAAGTTCAGACCGGGCAGATTGGACAAAAAATCGTTTTCAACCTTGAGCTTGCCGATTTGACGATGCAGTTCGGCCACCTCGGCGTCATGGTTGTCGTCCTTTTTCTTCCCCTTGCCGAACAGGTCGGGGGCGTTGGCCACCAATTCCTGTTTCCAGCGAGTGATCTGGGTCGGGTGAACCCCATACTCGCTGGCAAGTTCGGCCAGAGTCTTTGACTCGGCCAAAGCCGCCAAGGCGACCTTGGCCTTGAATTCTGCGCTGTGACGGGTACGGTGTGGTGACATGAACCTCTCCTTTGTGATGGGACGGTCCATTGCTTATACACCTGCCTCAAAAACTGGCGCCACTTCACAAGGTATCCGCGCCAACACCGAGATTTTTCGCTACCTCTCCGGCCTTTCTACCCTGTTCCTCGACCAAACGAACCGCATTACGCTTGAAGTCCGCATCGTACCGCTTGCGTTGTGCTTCCATGTGTCAATCCTCCTGTCGATTCCTCTATCAGGGGCTTAACATGGTGTCCACTTTTTTGTAGCAGGATCACCCGCTCCGCGCGCCGGATTTTCCCCCGGTAGGGAACGGTATTGGGGCTGGTCGTCATGTTTTTTTGTATGAATTGATCGCCGGAAGTCACATTTCCTCTTTGCCCGCCGCCGGCCGGGAAAAGCTCACTTCCTGCTGCAGCGCCTCGATCTCCCGCTGGAGGCGGTCATACTCGCGCATCTTGGCCTGGAGGAACTGGACCATCAGCCGCGCCTTGGCCTCGACCCCCTGGGGGGTAAGCAGGTACGCATATCCTCTCTTGTCGGGGTTACGGGAAAAGTTGCCGGCCTTGACCCAGCCCTTGGCAATAAGGGCCTTCAGGCAATAATTGAGTTTACCCAAGGAAATCCCGAGGGCGCCGGCCAGTTCCCGCTGGGTGGCATCAGGAGTGGCGTCCAGGTGTTTCAGCAGGTGGTAGGGAGTTTCTTCCGATTGGGGCATGAGAGAAAATTGTGGCAAGAATTTGCCAGCAGCCCTGGTGCGCGGAAAAAGTCCCGCTTCACCAAAATCCGGGCAGGCTACCGCCATCTGGGTGAACGGAATTGTTCAACCGATGAACACGTTAGCGGAGCAAGGGACTCCTGTCAAACGCTTTTGACCTGCGAAGGAAAAATAACCGGGAACTACGTCTGGGGGCTTACCTGATCCAGAGGAACCGTCGTCTTCACCTGGCGGCCCATGAGAGAAAGCAGTACCACCACATTCTCCTCGCCGCGCTGGGAGTAGACAAGGCCTGGCGCCGTGGTCGTCTCGTCGAGCCGCACCTCCACCGCCGCTCCGGGCGAGAGCCGCTCCCGCTGCAACTCCGCCAGGGAGATCGCCCCTTCCTCCTCCCTCGCCTTAAGATCCTCGATAACCCACTCCGGCACCGGGACGTACTGATCCCCGAAGCAAACCGGACCAACGGCGTCACGGGTCGAGGCAATGGTCACCCAGTGGCGTTCCGTCGGTGCGAGATGGAGAAAAAGGTACCCCGGGAAAAAGGGCCGGAGCACCTCCTCCCGGCGGCGGGCATGGCGTACCACCTTGCGAATCATGGGCAGATACACCACATACCCCTGCCGTTCATAGTGCAGCCGGGCATGCACCTCCCGGTTCGGCTTGGTGCGGATGGCAAACCACTCCCGAAGCATCATGGACATAGTGGAACCGAAGCAGAAAAGAGGGGAAGGGCCGGAAAGAACATAGTTGAGTTATGTACCGACCAGCCGCTGCCATTGTCAAGGCGTTTCCCGCAGGGTCTGGTTTTTCTCCGCTTGACCGGCCTGCCACTTCTCAGGTACTACACCAAAGAGATGTGCTGTTCGCTCCCTCTCACTTCTACCTGGAGCCACCATGAGCAAGGATCTTGAAAACCGGATCGAACAGGAGCTGCTGGCGGGGAAAAACCGCACGGAGATCCGTGACCGCCTGAAAAACACCGAGGAGCCCCGCGCCCTCCTTTTCCACCTGAACAACATCTCGCACCCGGCGCAACGCAAGAAATATCAATATCTCAATCTGTTGCTGGCGGCAGTGCTCACCTTTGTCACCTTCAAGAAACTCCTTGGCATCTTTGCTTTCGGCCGCTTCGATCTCTTCCTGCTTCTCTCGCTGGTCGTGCCGGTGGTCAATTTCTATCTGCTGCGGGAAATCCTCCGATTCCACCGCATCGGTTACCAGTTTCTCTTTGTCCTCTCCATCCTCTCTCTGCTGCACCCAGAAAGCCACTTTCTGCAAGAAATCGCCTTACAGGGTCTTCTTATCGCCCTTTCCGGGTTCCTCTACTTCCGAATGTTTCCCAAAAAGGAGCAACTGACGGAAATCACCACGCCATAGCCTCCCCGGCCGGGCGACGAGCCGCAACAATCCGCTGCTCCAGGAAACAGCCCGCGATCGATCACCCAGACGGAGCCAAGCCGCGACCATGTCCACCACCAACAACGTCCACAGTGTGGCGCCGGAAACCGTCATCGACTTCCTGCGCAAAATTCTGCCGTTCAACGAACTCGATCTGCCCACCCTCCAGCAACTGGCCCGCCACTCCATCATCGATTTTTTTCCCAAGGGCACCCTCATCTTCCGTCAGGGGCAGACCGAGGTCAACCACCTCCATCTGATTCAAAAAGGCGGGGTGAAAATCTACCTCAAGGATGAAGAAGGCACCGTGACCCTCAAGGATTTCCGGGGGGAAGGGGAATATTTCGGGGCACTGCCCATCCTCCAAAACACCAAGGCCAACCTCAATGTGGAAACAGTGGAGGATACCTTCTGCTTCCTTTTCACCAAGGACGCCTTTCTGCAGCTCATCCAGTCCACCCCCAAGGTGACCCATTACTTCCTGCGCAGCATGTCAGAAAAGCTGGTCAAGACCGCGTATGCGGAACTCCGCCAGCACAAGGTAAGCCCCCGCACCGAAAGCGCTCTCTTCCTTTTTTCCGCCCAGGTCGGCGAAACCCTCAAGGGCAAGGAACTCCATTCCATCGCGGCGCGCGACACGGTCAAAAATGCCGCCACCCGCATGGCCGAGGCCCATATCGGCTCCTTGCTGGTGGCAGATGACCAGCAGAAGATCATCGGCATCATCACCGACAAGGATCTCCGCACCAAGGTGGTGGCCGCCGGCCTCGACTACCAGACGCCGGTGACCGCCATCATGGCCAGTCCGGTTCAGACTATTCCGGCCCATGCGGTCTGCTTCGACGCCATGCTCAAGATGATGCGGCTCCGCATCCACCACCTGGCCGTGGAGCAACAGGACAAGATCATCGGCATGGTCACCACCCATGACATCATGCTGGTGCAGGGCAGTTCCCCCCTCTACCTCTTTCGGGAGATCGTGGCCCAGCGCACCATCGCTGGCCTTTATCCCCTGGCACAGAAGGTGCCGGCCGTGGTGCGCACCCTGATCGAAGAGGGCGCCAAGGCCAACAACATCACCCGGATGATCACCA
>JAJZSH010000168.1 GCA_021822005.1 Deltaproteobacteria bacterium
AAAAAACGCCGCCGGAAGGTGGCGATGGTGTCATGATCCGGATGGCTGTTGGCTGCGATATACCGGAAAGCCACCGAGTCGTAAGTGCCGCGTTCCAGTTTGCGGAAGGAAGAAAAGCTTCTGATGCTGGCCACAATGGACGGCCTTACCGGGGTGTTCAACCGGCGGCATTTTCTGCTTCTGGCGGAGCAGGAGGTTGCCCGGAGCAAACGGTACAACAAGGCTCTTTTTTTCCTGATGTTCGACCTTGACCATTTCAAGGAGATCAACGACACCTTCGGCCATGAAACAGGGGATCAGATTCTGCGGAATTTTGCCTCGATCTGCACCGAAGGGTTGCGCCGGGCAGACATCTTCGGCCGGATGGGAGGGGAAGAGTTTGCCGCCATTGTGGTTGAGGCAGGAGAAGACGAGGCCATCGCCGTGGCCGAGCGGATCCGGAAAAACTTCGCCTTGAAAAGCATTACCAGGGATGACACGGAGAAAAATCTCAGTGTCAGCATCGGGATCAGCAGGCTCGACCCCGTGACTGGAAGCCTGGAGTCCGCGTATGCCGCAGCGGACAAGGCCCTCTACGAAGCGAAGGATCAGGGCCGCAACAGGGTGGTTACGGCCTTTCGCTGATCATCACGAACAGAAGGAGGGATACCGGGAAACCTACTTCACTCCATAATTTCCAAGGGCTTCCAGGTATGGCCCGAACAGGTCATTGTAATCGTTCATCCCCCTTTTCAGGATGATGGAAAAATGGCCGGCGTCGCTGTCATTCACCACCAGATTGGCGCTGTTGGCCAGGGCTTCCAGATCGTAGAGGGTGCGGAATTCCGGGCCGACCAGGATATAAAAGATATAACGCCGCCGGGCCATGGCCATTTCCCGCAGATACTGATGGACCGTGGAACCCTCCAGGTCTTGCCCCTCAAACCTGCTGTGCAGCGCCACCGCCTCAAAATTCATGAACTGCATCTTGGAGATGGCCTCTTCCGCCGACCGGGCATAGGTGGGCTGGTAGCCCATCTCGCCGAAGGCCATGGTCACCTGGGTGGTTATCGCCTCGTCCCCGATCATGATCAGGGCGTGCGGCACGTTCTCAATGGCTTCCTTTTCGCTGTACACCCCGCTGGACAGCCAGCCGAGATCGGGCGGCTTGGGGGCGGCAGGCGGCAGACGCACCGGCTGGGGTCTTTTCTGGGCCGCAGCCACAATCCCCACCGCAGCCTGATCCTCATTGCCGGTGTGCTCGGCATAGAGCACGTCCTTCAGGGCGCCCGCAGCCTGACCGGCCACGGAGCCGTCACCGTTCAGCTCAATGGGCTGTTTGCATTTCGGGCAGCCGATCTTCAGGGTTTTCCCCGCGGACAAAGAGGCCAGGGCGGCCTTGATCTTTTCTAGCTGGGCTTCACTCAGCATGAGGGTTTGCCGGCAATGGGGACACTGATCTAGCATGGTTTCCTCCGATAGATGGTGCGTTCCGTTAAAAACCAGAGCGCCGCTTCTCTTCCTGCTTCACATCCATGGCCAGGCCGGTGATCCCGGTGGTGGATTCGCCCCGGGCGGACTTGATGCTGTCCAGCCCACGGTTGACCGCGGTTTTCCGGGTGCAGTAGCTGGCGGCGGTCTCCTCGGTGATCAGGCCGTCCTCGTAGAGTTCAAGGATATGCTGGTCAAAGGTCTGCCAGCCAAGGGCCTTGGCGTCGGCAATAATGTCATAAAAGGTCTTGTCTTCCGTTTCCCCGGTCATGATCAGCTCACGCACCCGCAGGCTCATGCCCATGATCTCGAAGGCCGCCACCCGCCCCCCGCCGACCTTGGGCAGGAGCCGCTGACAGACGATCCAGCGGATGGTGTCCACCAGCCTGTTTCTGACCTGGGGCTGCTCATCCTGCTCGAACATGCCCAGGATACGGTTGATGGTCTGGCCCGCGTCCACGGTGTGCAGGGTGGAGAGCACCAGATGCCCGGTTTCCGCGGCGGACAGCCCGATTTCCAGGGTTTCCCGGTCGCGCATCTCGCCGACCAGGATAACCTTGGGCGCCTGCCGCAGGGCAGCCCGCAACCCGGAGGCAAAGGAGTCGAAATCGTTGCCCAGCTCCCGCTGGTTAAAAGTCGCCATCTTGTGCTGATGCACATACTCGATGGGATCTTCCAGGGTGACGATGTGCACTGGTTTCTCGTCATTGATCCTGTCAAGCAGCGCGGCCAGGCTGGTGGATTTACCGGAACCGGTGGCGCCGGTCACGAGGATGATGCCGTTGCGCTCCCCGGCCATGTTGTTGAAGAGCTTGGGCAGGTTCAGCTGGCTGATGGTCGGAATCTTCATCTCCAGCTTCCGCAGCACCGTGGAGAGATTGGTCTTCTGGGAGAAAACATTCACCCGGAACCGGGCCTTCTGACCCAGCCAGTAAGAAAGATCGCAGGAGCCGTGCTTGACCAGATCATCAAGCAGCCTCTTGTTGCCGCCGATAAGGTTGAGGGCAAAGACCTCGGCCTGGAAAGGGGTGAGCGACGGCACCGGCGGTTCCACCACCACCGGCACCAGCTGCCCGGAGGTCTCCACCTGCAGGGGTTTGCCCACCGTGATATTGAGGTCGGAAACATTGCCATAGGTTTCCAGCATGCTGGTGATCCAGTAATCTATTTCCGTCTGCTTCATGGCTGTGCCCTCTCCAACATGTTCCGTCGCCTGAGCAACCCGATGCCCTGCAAGAATTGTATAAGAACGGGCCGGATTCTGACAACTATTTCTTTTTCACCAAAAAATACAGGGCGCCCGGATGTTTCATGTTTCCAGCCGCCACCTCGGCATAACGCCCACCCCCCCAGAACAGGTCAAGCCGCCCGGCCCCGGTGATGGCGGAACCGGAATCCTGATTCACCACGAAACGGCTTAAGGGTTCCCAGCCGATAATCTCCCCGGCCGCATTGACTCTTGGCTTACGCGTTGTCAGAAAAGCGAGGCTCCCCGGCGGAAAACAGTCCTGGTCAATGGCCACCGACCGGCCAGGGGTAAGGGGCTCGCCCAGGCAACCCAGGGGCCCGATGGCGGAATCATCCCCCCACCGGAAAAAAACAAAGGAATCGTTATGGAGCAGGATGGCCTCCTGCTCCTCGGGGTGTTCCTTGAGATAGCGGACGATCCTGGGCAGGGTCGCCTCTTCCCGGCGCATGACGCCTTTTTCCACCAGCAGCCGCCCGAGGCTGCGGTACGCGTGCCCGTTTTTCGCGGCGAACTGCACCCGCCGCAGCGAGCCGTCCGCAAGCTGTATCCGGCCGGACCCTTGAATGTGCAGGATAAAGGCATCCACCGGATCAGCCAGAAAGGCCAGTTCCTGCCCGGCCAGCAACTGGCCTTTCTCGATCTCGGCCCGGGTAGGATAGGGAACAAGGCTGCCGTTCTTCATCCGGCCTGTTTTCTTCCCCCGACCTTTTCCGCCAGGGCTGGAAACCAGGTCCGGGGGTTTGCGGTATAATGGATAGCGGTAAGTGGCTGTCTTTGTCAGGCTGGCCTTGAAAAGCGGCTCAAAATACCCGGTGAGAAACATCCGGTGGTCAGAGGGTCTTCCCGCTGCCTGGCACAGGGTGAACTGTTTTTTAAGAATAGCGGTCAAGGCCTGGGGTGAGGGTTTTTCCTCAATGATCCGCTGAAAGGCGAGCAGGGATTCGATGAGCCAGCCGACGGAATACTCCTCCCCGCAGAGGACAAAGGTTTTTTCTTGGGGAAGTTGCCTGAGATAGTGTACGCTCCGATCAATGGCCGGAGCGAGAGATTCATACCCCAGATCATCTTGGAGCAGTGGCAGATCCGCCGCCAGGGGCACGGTCGCCGCCTGGCCGCATTGGCCAGCCACGGGCTGAGGCAAGGCTGTGACAATCCCGCAACCCAGGATGATCACGCCGAAAAAAATCCGTATTGTTTCCGCCAAGCTCCGCATCCGCGCCTCCTCATGGTGTCTGAACGCGTTGCACCATAGCAGAAAATACCCATAAATGCACCCCGCAAAGCACGATCCGCAAGGCCGGTCGTTCCCTGCCCCGCCAAGCCTTTTGCCGGATGGGGGCCATGTCCCATAATGGATAAAAAAAATGTGGCAATTGTCGCATACACTCGGTATATATTTCTACTTCTTAGGTATATATCCCTATATCCCCGGCTTACAAAAAAATTCGGAGGTAATAATGCGCGACGATAAAAAGATTGAAAATCTAATGCAGGAAAAACGCCTTTTCGCCCCGCCGGTCGCGGGCCAAGAGCAGGCCCATGTGAAAAGCATGGCCGACTACGACGCCCATTACCAGCGCTCCATGGAGGATCCGGAAGGCTTCTGGGCCGACCGCGCCAAGGAGCTGCTCACCTGGGAAAAACCCTGGACCCGGGTGCTTGAGGCGGACATGCACAAGCCCGAGATCAAATGGTTCCAGGGCGGCAGGCTGAACGTTTCCTATAACTGTCTTGATCGCCATCTTGAGAACGGCCGCCGCAACAAGGCCGCCATCATCTTCCAGGGCGAGCCCGAGGGCGATGTCCGGGTCTATACCTACCAGATGCTGCACACCGAGGTTTGCCGCTTCGCCAACGTGCTCAAGAAAATGGGCGTCAAAAAGGGCGACCGGGTTGCCGTGTATCTGCCCATGATTCCCGAGCTTGCCATAACCCTGCTGGCCTGCACCCGGATCGGCGCCATCCACAGCGTGGTTTTCGCGGGTTTCTCCGCCCAGAGCCTCAAGAGCCGTATCCAGGATTGCGAGGCCAAGGTGCTGGTCACAGCCGACGCGGTTCTGCGGGCCGGCAAGACCATCCCTTTAAAGCCCGCTGCCGACGATGCCCTCCAAGGCTGTGATTCCGTCAGGCAATGCATTGTGGTCAAGCGGGCCGGCAACGAGATTGCCATGCAGAATGGCCGTGACTTCTGGTGGCACGCGGAAATGGCAGCCGAAGGCATCACCGGCCAGTGCGCCCCGGAAAGCATGGAGGCGGAGGACAACCTGTTCATCCTCTACACCTCCGGCTCCACCGGCAAGCCCAAGGGCGTGGTCCATACGACCGGCGGCTATCTGACCTATGTCGCGCATACCACCCAGTGGGTCTTCGACCTGAAGGACGACGACGTGCACTGGTGCACCGCCGATATCGGCTGGATCACCGGCCACAGCTATATCCTCTACGGGCCTCTGGCCCTGGGCGCCACCACCCTCATGTTCGAAGGGGTGCCTTCCTGGCCGGCCCCCGACCGTTTCTGGCATATCTGCGAGAAATTCAGGGTCAATGTCTTCTACACCGCGCCCACCGTTATCCGCGCCCTGATGCGCGAAGGGGTCAAATGGACGGAAAAATACGACCTCTCCTCCCTGCGCGTCCTGGGTTCGGTGGGTGAGCCCATCAACCCGGAAGCCTGGATGTGGTATCACGAACATATCGGCAAAAACAAGCTGCCCATTGTTGATACCTGGTGGCAGACCGAAACCGGCGGGATCATGATCTCCGGCCTGCCCTACGCCACCCCGCTCAAACCCGGTTCGGCCACCCGGCCCCTGCCCGGCATCGACGCGGCCATCCTCCGGGAAGACGGCTCCGAAGCGGCCCCCAACGAGGGCGGCCATCTGGTGATCCGCAAACCGTGGCCCGGCATGCTCCGCGGCGTTTACCGCGATCCAGGCCGCTACAAAAAGACCTACTTCACCCGCTACGAGGGCATCTACGATCCGGAAGACGGGGCAAGAAAGGATGAGGACGGCTACTTCTGGGTCATGGGCCGCTTGGACGACGTGATCAATGTCTCCGGCCACCGCTTGGGCACCGCCGAGATCGAATCCGCCCTGGTGGCGCACCCGCAGGTGGCCGAGGCCGCGGTGGTCGGCGCGCCCCACGAGATCAAGGGCCAGACCATCTACGCCTATGTCTCCTTGAAGTCCGGGGTCGAACCCAGCGACGAACTGCGCGGCGCGCTTCGGACCCATGTCCGCAAGGAGATCGGGCCCATCGCCACCCCGGAGTTCATCCAGTTTGCCGAAGGGCTGCCCAAAACCAGAAGCGGGAAGATCATGCGGAGGATTCTGCGCAAGATCTCGGCAGGTGAGACCGAGACCCATGATTTCGGCGACATCTCGACCCTGGCCGATCCTTCCGTGGTTTCCACCCTGGTGAACGGCAGCAAGGATTTCGTCAAGTAGACGACTGCCACGCCAAACCGCAACAAAAAAACAGGGACAGGCCAGAATGGCACTGGTTTAAGGTTTTTTTGCATAAGAAACCACCTGAAAATATTGGCTAAAATTGGTATGCATTGCCAATGCGAAACACAAGAAATGCAATGCCAATGCTTCCAGGATTTCATCTGCAGACCCTGCGTCGAAAACCCCGCCCGGCACCTGCTGACATCAGGCGGCGCGTTCTCGTTGAAGCTGGGCATAGATGCGCTATCCCCACTTGTCGTTACATCGAGGTCGACGTTCATCACATTGTCCCGTGGTCTCAATGTCAAGCGCACGATTACGACAATCTCATCAGCCTCTGTCCGAATTGCCACAGGCGCGCCGACCGAGGGGAGATTGATCGTAAATCCCTGCGTCTCTACAAATCCAATTTGCGGTTCACTCATGACAAGTTCTCTCAGGTTGAGGTTGATCTTCTGTTTGAGCTTGCTCGTATATCTGACGACATGGCATTGATTTGGCCCGCACATTCACTCCTTCTATATAAAGCGCTTGCTCGATGCCGCGTATGTCATACAAACCAAGTCGCCAGCCCACATGGTTATTAGCGGAATCGACCTGACACCGCATCTTAATTAAGCTCACTGACA
>JAJZSH010000169.1 GCA_021822005.1 Deltaproteobacteria bacterium
GGCAAAGGCCGCCAAGCCCGAGCGGTGGTCAGGTGATTACCGAAACTGGAATCGACCGGCGGTAGTATCCTTGAATCCACAAAAATCGACTCAGAGAAAGACGACACCTCAAGACAAGGCAGCATAAGAAATGCGACATCTTCCTTGACAACGACCGAAGGGGGGGTTGGAATCCGTGCGGTCATCGCTTGTGGTTCAGGAAAAAACCCACCAGAATCGGGATAGGGGTGGTCGGTTTGTCTGGCCGCTCCCCTCCCACACCACCCGGCATGCAGGTCTTCCCGTATCCGGGGCCAGTGGATCTCTCGAGATAGTCGGCCGCGGCTTCGATCGTCAGCCCGTCAATGCCCGCACTGCCGCGATTGGCTTTGACGCGTTTCCACGCCAGGACCCGAGTTCTCTCTCGCAACCGCCGGATTTACGCCGCCTGAGCCTTGACCACGGGAGCTTCGCGAATTCGTGCCCATGCTGGGGACGCACGAAAAAACCCTCCGGTAGAAAACCGGAGAGACTGGAAAATCAAAAACAGAAAAAATTTTACCCTCAGGGCAGCCCAAGAAGCCTGCTCACCCGCACCGCCTTGTCCTGACCCAGCTTGGGGATGATCTTCGCCACAGCCTCCGTCTTCATGGCTCTCAGGATCTCCACCGCCTCGACATCCTCCATCTTGTCAAGCAGGGGAGCCACCTTGGACGGGCTCATGGCGCTGTAAATCTTGATCAGATTTTTAAACTGCTGATCCCTGCCCTTACCCGCCCCGCCAAGCTGCCCCTTGAGTTCTTCCTGCAGGGCGTTGAGCTGGGAGTACTTCTCGTCCACTTCCTTGTTCAGGGCGGCAAGCTCCTTCTCCTTCTCGGCCATCGTCTTTTCCTTGGCGGCCAAAGCATCTTCACGTTCCTTCAACCCGGCGGAAACGGAAACCTCCTGGGGCGTGAGCCTGACCGGGGGTTTCTCCTCGGTAAAAGCGGGGATGGTCACTACCAGGGTCAGCAGCACGATGAGAATTTGTATGACGTACCTGCGGTTGCGTTTTTTCATGATCTCATCCGGGGGTTCCACAACACCCCCGTCCCTGCTTATTCCAAGTTGTTTTCAAGGTGACACTCTCCGTTCGTCCTTCGACAGACACAAGCAACCAGTTGGCCGTTCGCCCTGAACCTGTCGAAGGACGGCATAAACGCCGTTAACACTGCTGCCATCCTGATGGCAAACCGGAATTAGTGAAGATTTCCCTTGCGCCCGAAACGAAGCACCATCTGCTCGTCCGCCTCGTTCTGCTCTTTCTTCAATCCGGCCAGCAGAAATTTCTGATAATCCCGCTCCCTGGCCTTTTCCATAACCTTTTTATCCCGCACCTTGCCGGTCAACTCCTCCCTGGCCTGGGCAACAGCCCCCTGCCGGGCTTCCACCAGGGCAAGCCCAGTCTCGATCTCCTGCTCCTTGCGGAAGATGCCTTCCATATAAAAAGCAAAGACCGGGGCCAGCATCTGCCTGTGCTTTTCTTCTTCAAACTCGGCAATCAATTCCTGCCGCTGCTGCTTCAGCGCGGCGAGCCGCAACTTCTGCTCCTCAAGAAGCGTGAGCTCCCTGGCCAGTTTCTGCTGGGCAAGCTCTTCCAGATTCCGCCGCAGCCCAAGGACCGTTTCAAGCTTGAAATGATAGGCCATTAAATCCTCTCACTGGGCCTTGCCCTAAACGCCCTTGTCGTCCGTGGCAAAAATCGCCGCCAGCTGCCGGGCGCTTTCGGCGAAGGAAACCTTTTCTTCCACCGGCTGTTTGAGATAACCGTTCAACCGGTCGACCATGGCGATGGCGTTGTCGATTTTCGGATTGCTGCCCTTGGCATAGGCGCCGATATTGATCAGGTCTTCCGAGCGGCGGTAGGTGGCCATGACCTCCAGGAATTTATGGGCGACGCGCACCTGATCCCTGGGGACCACATCGGTCATGCACCGGCTGACGCTGCCCATGACCTCGATGGATGGGTAATGTCCCTGGCTCGCCAGATCCCGACTCAGAATAATATGGCCGTCCACAATCGACCGCACCGCGTCGGCGATGGGCTCGTTCATGTCGTCACCCTCCACCAGCACCGTGTAGATGCCGGTGATACTCCCCCTGCCCATGCAGGTTCCAGCCCGTTCCAGCAATTTGGGGAGCTGTCCGAACACAGAGGGGGTATAACCGCGCGAGGTGGGCGGCTCGCCGATGGCCAGGCCAACCTCCCGGCTGGACATGGCAAAACGGGTGACAGAATCCATCATCAGGATCACGTCGCGGCCCTTGTCCCGAAAAAACTCGGAGATGGCCGTGGCAAGATAGGCCCCGCGCATCCGCACCAGGGGGGGCTGATCCGAGGTGGCGACCACTACCACGGAACGGGCCAGCCCCTCGGGGCCGAGATCCCGCTCGATAAAATCCTTCAGCTCCCGGCCACGCTCGCCGATCAGGGCGATGACGCTGATGTCGGCGGCCGTATGCCTGGCGATCATGCCCAACAGGGTGCTTTTCCCCACCCCGGACCCGGCGAGAATCCCGATACGCTGGCCCTTGCCCAGGGTCAGCAGGCCGTTGATCGCCCGCACCCCCACGTCCACCGGCTCAAGGATGCGCTCCCGCTCCATGGGGTTTAAGGGCTCGGCGTAGAGGGGATACTGCATCTCGGCCCGCAATGGGCCCTTGCCGTCCATGGGATTGCCCAGACCGTCAATAACCCGGCCCAGCAGAGACTCGGCCACCGGCACCCCGGCCTGCCCGCCCACCAGCCGGATGGCGCTGCCCGGTTCAACCCCGCGCATCTCGCCCAAGGGCATGAGCAGCACCCGGCCCTCCCGAAAACCGACCACCTCGGCCAGCACCCTGCCCTTGCCCTTGAATACCGAAACCTCGCAGATACTGCCCACCGGAATCCCCGGCCCCAGGCTCTCCAGGACCATGCCGATGACCTGGTTCACCCGGCCGCCCACGCTCACCAGCGAGGTATCCAGGGCAACCTGGAGGCAATGGGAAAGGTTCATGGAATTATTACCATTTGTAATTGTTCAGGCTGAAGGCTGACGGCTGAAGGCTGAAGGCTTGAGGTCTTTTGGTTTTTACCTTCAGCCTTCAGCCTGCTTACCTCTCTGTGTTGTCCGCGGCCATGGCTGCGAAAAAGGCCTGGTCAACCGCCGCATACAGCCTTGCCTTGCAGTTTTCCAGGGTGGCGTCGATCTCGCCGAAGTCTGTTTTCAGGAAACAGCCGCCCACGGCAATGTTCGGGTCCTCGACAAGCTGGACCCGGTTCTTGCCCTCGATCAGCCGGGAATTCTCCAGGCTCGCCTTTTTCAACCGGCCGAAATCATCGCCATGCAGATGGATCTGCACCGTGGAGTTTTCCACCACAAATTCCATGGCCTTTTTGAGACAGGCCTGGATAGCCAGGGGATTCACGGAAACCTCGTGGTACACCAGCCGGTCCACCATGGTGGTGATCAGGGCGAGCATGCTCTCCTCATGCTGCCGGAGAACCGCTTCCCGCTCCCCCTCCAGAGCGGTAAGCAGCGAGGCAAGCTCTTGCAGCTGTTTCTCATACTGGGCCAACCCTGCCGTCTGGCCCGCGGCCTCGCCCCTGGCCAACCCCTCGGCATAGGCCTCCTGCCTGAGGCTTTCCGCCTGCTCTCCGGCCTGGCGAAGAATCTCCGCTGCTTCCTCCATGGCAATTTCCCGCGGAGGCCTATGCCTCTCAAGCCGTTTGGCTTCAGCGCTGCCAGGCTTGGCCTGCCAGAAGTCCTCAAAAGACAGGAACTCTTCCGTTTCCAGGCTTGGCGCGGTCTGCACCGCAAGGTTCTGCTGCAATTTGATAACCTTAGACAAATTCGTCCTCGCCGCCGCCGCTCATGAGCTGGATCTTGCCTTCCTGCTCCAGCCGTTTGGCGATCTTGATTATGGACTGCTGGGCGCCCTCGACATCCTTTACCCGGGTCGGCCCCATGATTTCCATGTCTTCCTTGAGCATTTCCACGGCCCGCGAAGACATGCAGCCAAACACCTTTGTCTTGAGCTCCTCGGAGGCGATCTTGAGGGCCAGTTTCAGGTCATCGGTGCTGACCTCCTTGAGGATTGCCTGGATACCCCGATCATCCACGCCCATGAGATCTTCAAAGACAAACATGAGTCGGCGGATTTCATCGGCCAGGTTTTCGCGCTGTTCTTCAATCCCTTCGAGAATAGACGCCTCCAGACCCCGGTCGGCATTGTTCAGGATTTCGGCCACGGCCGCCACCCCGCCGAGGCGCTGGCCCTCCATGCCTTCGACGGAAAGAAGCTCGTCCTGCAACACCCGGTCCACATCCACAAGAATCTCGGGGCTTACCTTGTCGAGTTCCGCCATGCGCATCATGACTTCCACCTGAACCTCCTCATTGAACTCCATGAGAATTTGAGCCGCCTGGGTCGGCTCCAGAACAGAGAGGACCAGGGCCACGGTCTGGGGATGTTCGTTGCGCAGGAAGTTGACCAGCACCTTGGGCTCGAGCTTCCTCGCCTTCTGAAAAAGGGTCAGCTTCCAGTCCGACCGGATCTCTTCAAGGATCTCGCTGGCCTTGTCGCTGGAAAGCGCCCGCTTCAGCGCGCTTTCCAGCATCTCGTTGCCGGAAAGGAAGATGTCGGTGTCACCGGTATCGGCCTTGAACTCATTGACCAGGGCGGTCAGGTCCTCTTTATCGACCTTGTCGATCCTGGCCATCTGCCGGCCAACCTGCTTGATATCCTCGGGATCGAGCCGCTGGAAAACCTGGGCGGCAAAATCCTCGCCCACGGTGAGCAGAAAGACTGCCGCTTTCTCCGGGCCGGTGAGGGATTCACCGCTCTCTTTTTTGCCTTTGCTCATGGATCAGGCCTCTTCACGTAACCAGCGGCGCACCAGATCCGCGGCCCGGTCAGGATCGCTCTGGGCCAGGCGGTAGATCCGCTCCTGGTCGGTGAGCCCACGCGGGGCAAGGGTAAGATCTTCCTCCTCGCCTGCAACCCCGCCGACTGCGGGAACATGCCCGCCAGGCCTGGATATGGTTCCGACAGTGCGGGTTTCCATCTGCTTGGTGGCGAGAAGCCTCAGGAATGGCTTGACGACAAAGAGGATCACCAGAATCGCAACCAGCAGATAAACGAGAGGCATGGCCAGCCATTCCGTCATTGCCCGCCATTTTTCCATGGTATCCGGCTCCGGCTCCGGGACCGAGGACAGGGCAAAGGGCAGGCTCGCCACTTCCACCTGGTCGCCCCGTTCTTCGCTATAACCAATGGCATTCTTGACCAACTTGTCCAAATTCCGCATTTCTTCAGGGCTTCGCGGCTGGTATTTTAGACTTGTCTTCCCCTCCTTGTCAACGCTCTTTTCGTAGGAGCCATCGACCATGACGGCAATGGACAGTCTCTTGACAGCCCCGCCCTTATCCTGAATGTGCTTGGTCTGCTTGCTGATCTCGTAATTCCGGGTAACATTGTTGCGATTGTACCCGGCTGCTGCGGCCTTTCCTTCCCCGCCCTCCTCGGCAAAGGTGGCAAGCTCGCCCTTGACCCCTGGGATTCCTTCGGGATTGGCGCCGCCACGCTGATCGTTTTCCGTGAGCATCTGCTCGCTGCGCACCACCTGGGCCTCGGGGTCAAAACTTTCCTCGGTCCGCTCAACCTTGTTGAAATCTATTTCCGCGGTGACCCGCGCCCTGGCCCGGTTGACGCCAACCACCTCCTCCAGCATGGTTTCCACCTTCTGCCGCAGGGTGTCTTCAAGCTTTATCTGGTATTCCAACTGGTTTCCGGTGAGCACCCCCTCGCCCTCGGCCTGTTTCCGGTAAAGCAGACGGCCGCTGGTATCGACCAGGGTGATATTTTCCGTGCTAAGCCCCGGAACCGCGCTGGCCACCAGATTGACAATGCTCTGAATCTCATGCTGGTTGAGTTTTTCCCGGCCGCGCAGCTTGACGCTGATCGAGGCGGTGGGGGGCTTTTCATCCTCGATGAACACCGATTCCTTGGGTGTGGCGATATGGACCCTGGCCTCAATGACCTGCTGGAAATTCCTGATGGTTCTTGCCAGCTCTCCCTGCAAGGCCCGCTGATAGTTCAACCGCTGGACAAAATCGGTCTGCCCGAAGCTCGTCTGGTTGAAGATCTCAAAACCAACGCCGCCGCCCCTGGGCAACCCCTCGCCTGCCAGGGTCAACCTGACCTCATATACCTGCGCGGCCGGAACCAGGATGGCCCCGCCATCCTCGGACAACTTGTACGGGATGCGCTGGTCCTTGAGTTTCGCCACGACCTCGCCGGCATCTTCCTGGGTCAGACCGGAAAAAAGGACCTTGTAGGAGGTTTCCTTGCTGACGGTGGTCAGGCTCAACAGGCCGCCAACCACCACGGCGATCACCACGGCCCCGAGTATTTTCTGGGTCATACTCAGGCCCTTGGCAATGGAAGCGATCTGTTCAAGAATTTCTTTTGGGCTAGCCATGCTCTGTTCCTTTGCCTAAGAGTTTTAGGAGCCGTTACGAAATAACCATCGCCGCTTCCGCTGCTTCGTTACGGCTCCTTACGCCGTTAACACTGCTGCCGTTCACGGCATTCCAATGCTAAGGTCGCCGTTAACACTGCTATTTTGAACGACGGCTTCCATGCAACCTGCTAGTACATTGTAACACTTAAATCGACACTCAAATTAGTTCCCTCCCCCCTTGGGGGGGAGGGTTAGGGTGGGGGGAGTCGTCATGTAGACGCCCAATTGTTGCTTCACCCACCCCCTAAC
>JAJZSH010000170.1 GCA_021822005.1 Deltaproteobacteria bacterium
AGGAATGGCAAGGAGGTTCCATCGGCGGCGGCGTAGGGAGCCGTAACGAAATTGGTCAGAAAGGCAGCGGTTATCTCCTAACGGCTCCTAAAATCCAGCAACACATGCTCATGCTGTTTCCCGCAATTAAGGGGCTATCCTGTGCACACTGCCGTCCAACAGAGCAATTTTACCGGGGAAGGAAAAAACACCGCCTCGGCCAGAATCGCCTTCGCCTGGCTGCTGCATTTGCGCTGGGGCGCGGTGGCGGCCCAGGTTCTGCTGGTGCTGATCGCCCTCTTCTTTCTTGAAATCAGTCTCCCCTACCGGATTATTTCCGGCATCCTCGCCTTTGAAGTCATCACCAATTTCCTGTTCGGTTTTCTGAAAAGGAAAGAAACTGCCATGGCCGACCGGCTTTTCGTCCTGACCATGTTCCTGGACACCGCTCTCTTGAGCCTGCTTCTTTACTACTCCGGCGGCCCCTTAAACCCGTTCACCTTTCTCTATCTGGTGCATATCACCCTGGGCGCCATCCTCATGCCGCCCGGCTGGTCATGGAGTCTGGCCTTTTTCACCACCGGCTGCTATGCCACCCTTTTCTTTCTGCCTGCCGAGGGAAGCATGAATCAGCCCTGTCATCCGGAACCGGCAATGCTGGCAACCCTGAGCGACCCCCTGAAGATCCATCTCCAGGGCATGTGGGTCGCCTTTGCCGTAACCGCGTTTTTTATTGTTTTCTTTGTCAGCCGGATTCAGCTGGCCCTGGCCAGGCACCAGAAAACCCTGGCGGACCTGCAGGAGGAAAAAACAAAAAGCGAAAGAATGGCCTCCCTCGCCACCCTGGCCGCCGGGGCGGCCCATGAATTCTCCACCCCTTTGTCAACCATTGCCGTGGCGGCCGGCGAGATGCTCCATGCCCTGAAAAAAAACAACGGGGCACAGGAATTCCCGGAACTTCTTGCGGATGTCGCCCTGATCCGCGATCAGGTAAAACGGTGCAAGGATATCCTCTTCCATCTGGCCGCCGATGCCGGGGAGCATCCGGGCGAGGCATTCACGGATTTTTCCATTGACGGGCTCATGGAAAATCTGCTCAATACCTTGCCCGATACCCTCAAGAATCAGGTACACTATGTCAACAGGACGGACGGACTTATTGTCAGGATGCCGCTTCGCACCCTGCGCCGCATTGTCCGGGGTCTTATCAGGAATGGTCTGGATGCCGCTCCGAGCGCGCCTGTTCTGGTGGAGTGCCGACAGGACGCAACGCGGCTCTATATTGAAGTCACGGACAATGGCTCCGGCATGGCCCCGGACATCGCCGCCCGTGCGGCAGAACCGTTTTTCACCACCAAGGAGCCGGGCAAGGGGTTGGGGCTTGGCCTCTTTCTTGCCAAGTCGGCTGCCGAACGGTTTGGCGGGGGATTGACCCTGATTTCCGAGCCCGGCAAGGGCTCGAAGGTGACGCTCTTCTTTGCCCTGCAACAGGTCAAAGCCGGTGCGCCGGAGGTATTTCATGGATAAGACGATTCTTCTGGTTGACGATGAGGAGCTGTTCCGGGAGCGCCTGGCAAAGGCTTTCAGCCAGCGGGGATTCACGGTTTTCACGGCCGGTAATTTCGATGAAGCCTTGCGGGTTATTGGCGAACAGAAACCGGCCCTGGGGGTGGTTGACCTGAAAATGCCCGGCAGATCGGGGCTGGAACTCATTGCCGCGGCCAGGGAGGCCAACCCGGATATGCAGCTGGTCGTGCTCACCGGCTACGGCAGCATCGCCACGGCCACGGAGGCGGTCCGGCTGGGAGCGCTCTACTATCTGCCCAAGCCGGCGGATGTGGACGATATCCTCGGCGCCTTTGCCAAAAATCCCGAGCTTGCCCTGGAGGTGGACCAGGATGAGTTCTCGACCCCTTCCCTGGCCCGGGCCGAGTGGGAACACATCAACCGCGTGCTCACCGACTGCGGGGGGAACATCTCCCTGGCCGCCAAAAAACTCGACCTGCACCGGAGAACCCTGCAACGAAAGCTGCAAAAGTATCCTCCCGGCAAATAAAACCAGCAACCCTCACACAAGGAGACGAGCATGCGCACCAAGCAAGCAGGCAGCCGGACCATAAACCGGCTCATTATTCTGGGGCTGACCGCGATGCTGCTGGGATGCCCCCCGGCCTTTGCCGCAGGCCAGGAACCACAAACAATTACCGAAGGAATGAGTTGCGCGGCCTGCGGCATGTATCCGCATCGCTATCCCCAATGGCAGACCCAGGTCATCTTCACGGATGGAACCATGGCCGCCTTTGACGGCAACAAATGCATGTTCCGCTTTCTTCTCAATATGCAGAAATTCGCGCCCGAACGTCAGCCTGACCAGATAGCCGCCATCTGGGTCAAGGATTTCAAAACCGGCAAATGGCTTGACGGCAAGGCAGCCCATTATGTGATCGACAGCAGGGAGATGGGGCCGATGGGCAAGGAGCTTATCCCCTTTGCCTCTCGCAACGCAGCGGAAGAATTCCAGAAGGCCAACGGCGGAACCATCGAAACCTATGCGAACATCAGCATGGCCACCATCAAGCCGCTTATGGGCGGAATGCACATGCAGATGAATATGCCGCACCCTCCCATGCAATAAGACACTCCACAAAGGCACGGGGGAAGCCCCCGTGCCCACCCCCTTCCTGACCCAGCCAGCTCCTGCCATCCACGGTTGTCATGATTTCTGGAAACAACATATTCTCCTGATACTGTCCCATCTTAGATACTTAATCCTCACATCTGCGATTTACATATAACTAGCTGAAATTACGCATTTTTTCTGATTGACTTTCTCTCGAAAAAACTTATTTTTAAAATAAGGAGTGAAAGTCACTCGGGAACATTCATCCTATGGGCAGGAGGCGGATCATGACACGTGCATCGTTGGCAAAAAGCAGAAACCGGACCAGATCTGTGGCGCAAGAAACAACAGACACCAAAATTGCAACCGGAGCCCTGACAGCATTTGGCGCGATCTCAACCCTGGCCGGCCTGTGGGCAGTGGCCTGTTTTGTCGGGGCATTGCTCGCCACCGGCGGCCCCCTCGCTCTGGCCAGGGCCTGGATCTCCGCGGTAACCGGCGGATGAAAGGCAGAAACTTCCCGGCATCCACGCTGGAGAGAGTTCCCATGCGCAATGGGTTTGCCATAGCCAAGGTAAAAGCAAGAAAGAAATGCCATGCCTTTCTTGGAGGACCGGAGCACAACACCGATGTTGGTCGCGAGGTTTCCAAGGCTGGCCTGGGGGTTATTCTCTGCGCCGGAGCGATCATGGGGCTGGGCGGCTTCTTCTTCCTGGGCGGGGGACTTATGAAAAGTGGCGGAATCACAGGTTTCGTGAAGGAATGGCTTACCGCCTTCACCGGCATATAATTCCATTTCTAAATCAAAGGTGAATTTGCAGGAGCGACCTCTGGTCGCGATATTCGCGGCGGATCGCGACCAGAGGTCGCTCCTACAGCGCTTGGCTTCACTATTGAAATAGAAATGGAATAACTGCAAAGCCTTCGAAAGGAATATCTTTACAAAAAAAATAGCAACACCCACCAGCACAAATACAGGCCCGGGCGTACCCTGCGTACGTTCCGGGCTTTTTTATTTAGTGTCCGTCCGGAAACGAACAATTTCGTTCGAGTGCAAGGCGCGAGGAAGACGAAAAAGCGGAGCGTACATATTATGGTACGTGAGCATTTTTCGGCGACTGAGCAACGCGGCAATCGGGCGAAAGGGCCGTTTCCGGCTGGGCACTATTTATGATTGGCAGCAGGATACTGCTTCCGGTACAATGAAGAACATCGGGGAGGCTCCCGGAAACCCGGACAACACCAAGCCTTCGCGTGCAAGCGCATTGCGAACAGAAAGAGGTTGCCATGGCCAGACTTGTTTACACGCTCTTCCTCATCGCCGTGCTCGGGGTTATTGGCCTTGCCACCGTTCTTTTCTGGAGGCTGGAAAACACCAGCCCTCCCCTGAGATACAATGATTTCCTGACCAGCCTGGAGAACAACGAGGTTGCCGAAGTACACCTCAAGGGCGGCAACATCTCGCTCACGGATATTTATGGTCGTGAATTTTCAACCTTTTCTCCCGATGTGGGTGATCTCATGGGCAAACTTGCCCAAAAAAAGATTGCCATCACCGCGGAAGACGACCGCCCCTCGCCGTTCTGGAACCTCTTTACCGTCACGCTGCCGATCAGCGTCATCCTGGTCGGCTGGCTGCTGCTGATGCGGACCCAGCAGCGGGGCGGCGAAGAGGAGACGGAATTCGCCAAAAACAAGGCGATTCATTTCGACAGGAACAACAAACCCATAACCTTTGACGATGTTGCCGGCATCCCAGAGGCAAAGGAGGAACTCAAGGAGATTGTCAATTTCCTCAAGGAGCCGAAAAAATTCAGCCGTCTCGGCGCCAGCCTGCCCAAGGGCGTCCTGCTGCAAGGCCTTCCCGGCACGGGCAAAACCCTTCTGGCCAAAGCCATTGCCGGCGAGGCCGGGGTCCCGTTTTACAGTTTCAGCGGCTCTGACTTCGTGGAGATGTTCGTGGGGGTTGGCGCCTCCAGGGTCCGGGACCTTTTCCGGGAGGCCAAGAAAAACGCCCCCTGCATCGTCTTTATTGACGAGATCGATGCGGTCGGCGCGCACCGCAGCGCGGCAGGATCGGTCGGCGGCCAGGATGAACGGGGCCAGACCCTGAACGCCCTGCTCGTCGAGATGGATGGCTTCAGCCGTGACGACACCATCATCGTCCTGGCCGCCACCAACCGCCCGGACATCCTCGATCCGGCCCTGAGACGCCCGGGCCGCTTTGACCGGCAGATCACCATTTTGCCCCCCGACGTGAAAGGGAGACTGAAAATCATCCAGGTGCACAGCAAACGCGTAACCATCTCGGAAAGTGTCGATCTGGCCGAGGTTGCCCGAAACACCCCCGGCTTTACCGGCGCGGAACTGGCCAATCTCGTGAACGAGGCCGCCCTGATCGCGGCGCGGGAAAACAAGGAGGCCATCGAAGCGAGCGATTTTAACGAGGCAAAGGACCGGATTCTTATCGGCGTCGAGCGCAAGGGCTTCGTGATCAGCAAGGATGACCGGCGGACCATGGCCTATCACGAGGCCGGGCATGCCATTATCGCCCGCCATCTTCCCGGGGCCGACCCCATCCAGAAGATCACCATTATCCCCCGTGGCCGGGCCATGGGCCACACCCAGCAGCAAAGCCTTGTCGACCGCCAGGCCTACACCAAGGAATATCTGCAGGCAAGAATCACCATTCTCATGGGCGGCAGGGCCGCGGAAAGAATCGGCCTCAACCAGCAGACCACCGGAGCGGAGGACGATCTGTTGCGCGCCACCCAGATCGCCACCAAGATGGTGTGCCAGTGGGGGATGAATGAGATCATCGGCCCTCTGGCCTATGCCAAGTCCGACGAAAGCTTTCTGGGGGACCAGGCAAGCCAGCTGATCTATAGCGAAACCACCGCCCGGCACATCGACATGGAGGTGCGAAAGCTGGTGGAGGATTGTTACCAGAGAGCCCACGCCATCCTGCAACAGGAAAAACCTTTTTTAAGGCACCTTGCGGAAATCCTCCTGCAGACAGAAACCCTGGACCGGGAGGAGATGGAAATAATCTTCGAGTGCTCCCAGAAAAAACAGTCTTCGGAAACAGCGGAATCCAGCGAGGGAAAGGTCCACGAATGCATGACCTGCCCGGCCGCGAGCCATTGCGCGCATCTGCCTTCGCCAACCGACTACCAGTGAAACCCAGCCCCACGGCCAGGACACATTGCGCGCCTTTTTCCGTGTTTTTTGCGATATTGTGACCGACCAGAAAATTGACATTTTTGCTTCTTAAAATCCTGTCCATTTTTCAATCCTATAATGCTGACACCTTAAACTGACACGTAACTTGTTAAAATTATTTGCTTTTTCTTTATACACATCCATGGTAGATTACAGGGGAGGCTGCATTTCACGGAATGTGAAACCATGAAAAACAATCGAGATGGGAGGATGAGCATTGGTCAAGTTCACAGACATTATCAAGACGTTTGTCAATGGCATTGCACGCAGCAGGGTTTCCCTGGTGGGGGCCGTCATAACCACCGTGACCTTTCCGATCCTGCTGGTCTCGGCTGTCCTCGACATCATGGGAGTTGTGGAGAACCCGTACTTCGGCTTCATCATCTATATGGTTCTGGGTCCGCTCTTCATAATGGGCCTGGTCCTTGTTTTTCTGGGACTTTTCTTCTTCAAGGGCAAGGAAGAGGTCGGCATCTTCACCTACGAATACCTGAAAGAACAATTCTCCGCCCCGAACCGGTTCGCCAAGATGAGAAAGCTCATTGTCCTGGCAACCGCCCTGACCCTGCTCAACCTTTTCATCCTCGGCCTCATTTCCTATACGGGCTATCATTACACGGAATCCATCGGATTCTGCGGGCAATTCTGCCATACGGTCATGGCGCCGGAGTACACCACCTACAAAAATTCTCCCCACTCACGGGTCCGCTGCGTGGAATGTCATATCGGCCAAGGCGCCCAGTGGTTTGTGAAATCGAAGATTTCCGGGGTCAGACAGCTTTTTGCCGTTGCCTTCAACACATACAGCAGACCCATCCAAACCCCGGTCCACGGTCTGCGTCCGGCCCGGGAGACCTGCGAGCAATGTCACCGGCCTGAATTGTTCCAAGATCG
>JAJZSH010000171.1 GCA_021822005.1 Deltaproteobacteria bacterium
GGCCGACATCACTCTCCTCATCGCCCCCTTCAAGACCATCGACGCCATTGTCGGCAACATTCCCCTGGTGGGACGGGTCTTCGGCGGCAAGGAATCGGCGATCATCACCATCCCGGTGGGGATCAAGGGCGACATCAGCGACCCCGAGGTCACCGTGCTGGCGCCGGATGCGGTGGGCGAAGGGCTGCTCAACCTGGTCAAAAACACCCTCCTCCTCCCCTTCAACATCCTGAGCCCGATCCTGCCGGGAGGAGCGGCCCCGGACGCCGGCCGGTAGCCCTGAGCCTAACCCCGGCCGGATAAAAATCCGTAAGCGGGAAATCTCCCGCTCCGGTTCCGGTTGTGGTACATTTGAAAAATATACTCGGCACGAAGGGGGCATGGCGATGCAGCTCGGCATGGTGGGACTCGGCAGGATGGGGATGAACATGGCGCGGCGTCTCTTGCGGGACGGCCATCAGCTGACCGCCTATAACCGGACCCCGGCTAAGACCGAGGCGGTCATGCAGGAGGGCGCCAGCGGCGCCTTTTCCCTCGCCGAACTCACCGGCAAACTCACACCGCCGCGGATCATCTGGCTGATGCTGCCGGCCGGCCAGCCGGTGGACGATCACATTGCCGAACTCACCAGCCTGCTCACCCCGGGCGACATCCTCATCGACGGCGGCAACAGCCACTACAAGGACGACCGCCGCCGTTTCGCAGCACTTGCCGGCCAAGGCATCCATTATGTGGATGCCGGGGTGAGCGGCGGCATCTGGGGGCTGAGCCTCGGCTACTGCCTGATGCTTGGCGCCGAACCGGAAATCTTTCACTACCTCGAACCGCTGCTTATCAGCCTCGCCCCGCCGAACGGTTATCTCCACTGCGGCCCGGCCGGGGCCGGCCACTTTGTGAAAATGGTGCATAACGGCATCGAGTACGGCATGATGCAGGCCTACGGCGAAGGCTTCGCCCTGCTCGACGCCTCACCGTATGGCAAGGGCCTCGATTACTCCCAGGTTTCCCGCCTGTGGAACCAGGGCAGCGTTATCCGCTCCTGGCTGCTGGAACTGCTGGAAACCGCCTTTGCCGCCGACCCCAACCTGGAAACACTCCGGGGCTATGTCGAGGATTCCGGCGAGGGGCGCTGGAGCGTGCAGGAGGCGGTGGAGTTCGGGGTGGCCGCACCGGTGATCGCCCTGTCGCTCTTTGCCCGCTTCGACTCCCGCACCCCGGACAGCTTCGCCAACCGGGTGCTGGCCGCCCTACGCCGCGAATTCGGCGGCCATGCCACGCAATCGGCATCCTCTTCCGAAGCGTGAGGCTGCGGCCATGGCGCCCGACACCAACCGGCCCCTGCAGGCGGAGGCAGTGGCCATCACCGGCCGCGCCCCGGAAGTCGGCGCCGGCTGTGCCCTGACCGCCACCGACCGCTTTGCCCCCTGCACCATCGTCATCTTCGGCGCCACCGGCGACCTGGCCCACCGCAAGCTCATTCCGGCACTCTACAACCTCTTCTGCAACCATGGCCTGCCGGAACCGATCACCATCGTCGGCTGCGGCCGCACCGCCCTCGATCACGCCGCCTTTCGCGCCACTCTCCACGAATCCTTGGCCAGGGAGGGCACCACCGATTTCGATTGCTGGCCCGAGTTCGCCGCCTCTCTCCACTATCAGACCATGGCCTACGACGCGGCCGTTGATTACGAAAAGCTGGGGCATTTTCTCGCTGACCTTGACCGCAGCCGTCCGACCGGCGGCAACCGCATCTTCTATCTGGCCGTGCCCCCTGCCCTCTATTCGCCCATCGCGGCGCACCTCGGTCAGGCCGGCCTGGCAAAGGAAGGCCCGTCTGCCGACAACGGCTGGGCGCGCATCGTGGTCGAGAAACCCTTCGGCCGGGACCTTGATTCCGCCACCACGCTCGACCGCGTGCTGCACGCCAATTTTCAGGAACACCAGATCTTCCGCATCGACCATTATCTCGCCAAGGAGACGGTGCAGAACATCCTGATGCTGCGTTTTGCCAATGCCATCTTCGAGCCGCTCTGGAACCGCGGCTATATCGATTATGTGGGGATCGTGGCCGCGGAAAAGCTCGGGATCGAACACCGGGCCGGCTACTATGAAGAGGCCGGCATCATCCGCGACATGTTCCAGAACCATATGATGCAGTTGCTGGCGCTCACCGCGCTGGAGCCGCCTTCCCACTTCGAGGCGGCCCGGGTTCAGGACGAAAAGGGCAAGGTCTTCCGCTCGCTCAAACCCTTTGAGGTGGAACACTGGCCGGAGAATCTCATCCTCGGCCAATACGGGCCAGGGACCATCGATGGCCGCCCGGTGCCGGGCTATCGCGACGAACCAGGGGTGCGGCCCGGCTCGGCCACCCCGACCTTTGCGGTCATGCGCCTCTTTATCGACAACTGGCGCTGGCGCGGGGTGCCCTTTTATCTCGCCTCGGGCAAGCGGCTGGCCCGCAAGGAGAGCCGCATCGTGATCCAGTTCAAGAACGTGCCTCACTCCATGTTCCGCAACGTGCTGGTCGAGGCCATCGCTGCCAACCGGCTGGTGCTCGGCATCCATCCGCAGGAGGAGATCAGCCTCACCTTCCAGACCAAGAACCCCGGCGACCGGGAATGCCTGCGGCCGGTCACCATGCGATTCAATTACTACCAGGGCTACCAGGGGCCAGCGCTGGCTGCCTACGAAAAGGTGCTGCTCGACTGCATCGGCGGCGACCACCTGCTCTTCTGGCGCCAGGACGGGGTCGAGCTGACCTGGTCGTTCCTCTCGCCGATCCTCGAGGTCTGCGAGGTATGCAGCATGACCGACCAGCGGCTGCATACCTACCCGGCTGGCGGCTACGGGCCGGCCGCGGCCCAACCCTGGATGCGTCTGCTGATGGACGAGAAGTGATTCCGGAGGTCCGCCGTTTCGACAGCCTCGCCGAGGCAAGCCGCAGTCTGGCCGCGTATCTCACGGCCACCATCTGCGCCGACGCAGCGGCCAACGGCGTCTGCTCCCTGGTCCTGACCGGCGGCGCCACCCCGCAAACCCTCTACCGCGAACTGACGGCACCAGACCTGGCGGGCACGATGCCCTGGCCGCTCCTCCATCTCTTCTGGGGCGACGAACGGCTGGTACCGCACGAGCACCCGGCCAGCAACTACGCCCTGGCCAAGGCCACCCTGCTCGACCAGGTGCCACTGCCAGCTACGAACATCCATGCGATTGCCACGGATACCGCCTCACCGGAAACCGCGGCAGTACGCTACGAAGAGGAACTGCGCGGGTTTTTCGGGGCACCACCCGAGGGGGCTGCCGGTTTTCCCCGCTTTGACTGCATCCTGCTCGGCATGGGCGAAGACGGCCACATCGCCTCGCTCTTTCCCGACTCGCCGTTGCTCGCCGAACAGCGCCGCTGGGTGGCGGCCTGCGGTCCAAGCGGCTCGCCGCCGCTGCCCCGCGTCACCCTGACGCTGCCGGTATTGAATAGCGCAAAGCGTGTCGTGCTGCTGATCAGCGGCCCACAAAAGGGCTGCATCCTGAACGAGATCCTGGCAGCGCCCGAGGCGGCTGCGCAAAGATATCCGGCAGCACGGATTCGCAACCCGGCAACCATATTGTGGTTCGTCGCTCCATAAAAGGATGGCAGACCCCTTCCCCAGCGAAACGACCTAGGCGCTCTGCGCAGTGCCCAGCAGCCTGTGCCACCAGGAACGCTGACACGCCTGCTGCGTGAACATCTCTTTGAGCTGTCTGGTCTGTTCGTCGTCGGGAAGGAGAAACTCCATGCCGATCTGGAAGGGCCGGGCGGTTCCGGAGAGGATGTGATCGAACCATACCGGCCGAGCCGGTATGCAGAGCGGCGGAACAGAGAGATCCGCCACCCGGATTTCCAGGTAGATGGTCTGCCGCTGATTATCGGTGAAGGTGTAAAAGAGGTGATAGTTGCCGATGCGGATGTGCGGCACACTCAGGCGCAAGCCATGGGCAGAGATATCTTCCAGATGGCCGACAAGCGGGTCGGTCAGACTCACCCCGCTGCTGTTGTCACGTAGCAGCAATGTCACCGGCAGACTGCTTTTGAACCGCGGAGAACGACGATTCTCTTTGACCATCCCAGCCCACGCCCCCCTTAATCAGAGACACCTCATTTTTTCACCTGGCCCTTCACCTCGGCCAGAATCTCCTTGACCGGCTGACCGCTCGGACCGGCGGCCAGCGGATTGAGGGCCACCAGTTCCTCCCAGCTTTTGATCGCGCCTTCCTTATCCTTCAGGTCGTTGAGCAACACCACACCTTTGTTGAAGCGGGCGGTCTCATGTTTCGGGTCCACGGCGATGGCCTTGTCGAACGATTCAATCGCCTTTTGCGGTTCATTGTTATTGCGGTACATGACCCCGAGGTCGGTGAGCACATCGGCATTGTCGGGGTTGATGGCCAGGGAACGGCTGTAGGCGTTGATCGCCTTTTGCGGCTGATTCGAATCGAAATAAAGGTGGCCGAGCTGGGTCCACGCCTCACCGTTGTTGGGATTGGCCGCCACCTCGCGTTCCAGGTTGAGCATGGTGTTCATCTGTTCCGGGGGCAACTGGCTCTGCCCCCCGCCCTGCGACGCTGTTCCCCCTTGGGGTGCCGATGCCGGCGACTTGTAGACGCTGAAGACGATCCCACCCAAGAAGCCGACGAGCAGGCAGATGCAGGCCACGAGATAGAGGGTTTCCTTCTTGACCGTCTTGGCTGGCTGCTTGGCGTCGCTCGTCATGGTGCGTTCCTCCGGCATATAGATAGTAGATATTTATATACTATAATAGGTGTATGGCTTTTACCATATTGGTTTTCCCCGCGTCTGACAATGGTTGTTTTTATGAATGGCCTTTCTTGAATGGTCGACGCCGCAACCCCGATGGCAAGAAAAGGTTGGCGCACTTCTCCCTTGACAATGCCCACGGCATCCTTCATAGTTTCTATGAAATATATTTTCTCATTCAGTCCGGCACGCTCATTCCAATCAAATCCATAAAGAGGCCTTGCGATGTTCAAGAATATTGCTCTACTGCTGGTCGTGGCCATACTTTTTTCCTCCTGCGCCACCACGGAGACCAACAAGGCACAAACCGGGGTGGTAGGCGGCGCCGCGGCCGGCGCACTGCTCGGCCAGATCATCGGCAAGGACACCGAAGCCACCCTGCTGGGTGCCGCCATCGGCGGTGTGCTTGGCTATATCGTCGGCAACGAGATGGACAAGTACGATCGCCGGCAACTGAATGCGGCTTACGAGGGAACCCCCTCCTATAAAACCTCCACCTGGGTAAACCCCGATTCCGGCAAAAGCTATTCCGTCACCCCGCAGCCTGCCTACCGGGTTGACGATCGCGTCTGCCGCAAGGCCGAAATTTATGCGGTGATCGACGGCAAGAAGCAGAAAACACTGGCCACCGCCTGCCGCAACGAGCAGGGCCAGTGGGTGCTCCAGCAGTAAAGCCGGCCGGATGGATGTTCAGGCCCTTCAGCGGGCCATCAAGCACTTCCTGGCCGAGGATATCGCCGGCGGCGACATCACCAGCGAGGCTATTTTCCTGGCGACCCAGCCCGGCAAGGCGATTTTTATCGCCCAGCAGGAATTCGTCGTTGCCGGCATCGAGACCGTGGCGCCGCTCGTGTTCCAGACCCGCAACCCGGCGCTGCGATGTCGCCCGGTCAAAGACGGCAAAAAGGCCAAACCGGGCGACATCCTGCTCTCCGTCAACGGCCCAATCCTCGATCTGCTCGCTGCCGAACGGGTGGCGCTCAATCTCTGCCAGCGCCTGAGCGGCATCGCCACCCTCACCGCCCGCTTCGTCGAGGCGGTCAAGGGGCTGCCCGTGCGCATCCTCGATACCCGCAAGACCACGCCCGGCCTTCGCATCCTGGAAAAATACGCGGTCACCGTGGGCGGTGGCCACAACCATCGCTTCACCCTGCACGATCAAATCCTTATCAAGGATAACCACATCGCCGCCGCCGGCTCCATTGGCGAGGCGGTACGAAAAGTCCGCGCTTACGCCCCCAAAGGCCGCAAGGTTGAGGTGGAGTGCGAAACCCTGGCCCAGGTGCGCGAGGCCTTGGCCGCCAAGGCCGACATCATCATGCTCGACAACATGACCCCGGCCGCCATGCGCAAGGCCGTGGCCCTGGTGGGCAAGCAGGCAACCACCGAGGCATCGGGCGGCGTGACCCTGAAAAACATCCGCCGCATCGCGGAAACCGGGGTGGATTGCATCTCCATCGGCGCGCTCACCCATTCGGCACCGGCCATGGACATCAGCATGGAACTCGTCACCCGCCAATCCCCTCCCTCAACAATTCATATTCCGGCGTAAACATACCGATACGTTTGGTATCCCAAGTCCGTAGGAGGGAACCATGCGGATCAGCGATGCCGGCGTAACGCTTGCCAGCATTCACAATCACCATGAAGAGCACATTGAAGAGGAATCACTTCGCTTCTGGGCAGGCAACGAACGTCCGGATTTTGAGGGTGATCGGCAGCCGGCGCCCGCAGATGCACCAGCCGCGGTGATCGTTACCCTCTCCAGCGAGGCGCTCAACCGCGCCCAGCAGAAGTTGGCGGCATCGACCAACCTCCTTGCCGAAACGGCGGCATCGCCCCCTGAAAGCAGCGAAGACCCGGAACTCCGCGCCATCCGTCTCATCCTTGAGGCACTCACCGGCA
>JAJZSH010000172.1 GCA_021822005.1 Deltaproteobacteria bacterium
GCAAACGGCTTTCCGGCCTGTTGCCGATGTCGGCCACGGCCCGGCAGCCCCCGGCATAGAGGCGGGCCAGGGCCATGCGCGCGGCATCATGCACGGTTTCCTGATCGGGATTTTCAGCCCGGGCGGCGAGCAGAGCCCTGATCCAGCCGGTCATGTCGCCGGGCGTTGGGGAATCCCCGGCCAGAGCCGCCAGCCCCGCCAGATGAGAGAGTTCGAGGTGGGCATGGCAGTTCACCAGAGCCGGAGTAATGACGTGGCCGTCATAGTCTTCCAGTTGGGCATCAAGACCTTTCAGATCGGCATACGAACCAACCGCCGCAACCAGCCCGTCTTCGGTGAGTACCGCGCCGTCGGCGATGACCGGCCCATTTCCCGGCACCACATAGGGCGCCCGGTAGAGATAACGTGGGTATTCCTGCATGTCACACCAGGGAGTAATCCATTCTTCGTTGCCGGGGAGCAAAGCCCGCGCCTTCAACCAACGTCCGGATCTCCTGCTCGGAGAGACGGAACCCCACCCCGGCCGCGGCCACCACGTTCTCCTCGATCATGGTGCTGCCGAAATCATTGGCTCCGAAAAAGAGCGAGAGCTGGGCGATCTTCGGCCCCTGGGTCACCCAGGAGGCCTGGATATTGTCGATATTGTCCAAAAAAATCCGCGAAAGCGCCAGCATCAACAGATAGCCAAAGGCAGTGGTTTTCGGGATATGGGAAAGCGCCGTGTTGTCCGGCTGAAAGGGCCAGGGGATAAAGGCGGTGAAGCCGCCGGTTTTGTCCTGCAAGGCACGGACCCTGGCCAGATGCTCGATGCGCTCGGCCATGGTTTCAAGATGCCCGAACATCATGGTTGCCGTGGTGCGCATCCCGAGACGGTGCGCCTCTTCCATGACCCCGAGCCAGGCATCGGTTGAACATTTGCGCGGCGCGGTTTCCTGCCGAACCCGGTCGCAGAGGATCTCCGCCCCGCCGCCGGGGATGGAATCGAGCCCGGCCCGTTGCAGACGAATGAGAACCTCCCGCACCGGCAGGCCGGACAGGGTGGCAAAATGGCAGACCTCGGGCGGGGAAAACCCGTGGATATGGATGCCGTAGCCCTTGATGAAGCGGAGCATCTCCTCGTAGAACTCCAGGGGCTTGTCCGGGTGGAGCCCCCCCTGCAAAAGGATCTGGGTCCCGCCCAGCTCCTTGGTTTCCTGGATCTTCTCGCCAAGTTCGGCAAAGGACAGCATTGACCCGGCCGGATCTTCCGGCGCCTTGAAAAAGGCGCAGAACTTGCAGGCGGAGATACAGATATCGGTGTAGTTGATGTTGCGGTCGATCACATAGGTGACCAACGGCTCCGGGTGTTTTTGCCTGCGGATGGCGTTGGCCAGGAAGCCCAGCTGGTAGAGATCGGCTTCTTCCGCAAGCATCAGGCCCTCGTCAACCGTAATCCGCCCGCCTGTCAGAACCTTTTCCGTAATCCGCTGCATGTCCATGATGCTCAACACTCCCTGATCACATTGTACAGGGTGTCCCGCTCCACCGGTCGTCTGCCCGCGTCCCGGATCAGCCGGATCAGCTCGGTGTCGGCCATGGCCCCGCTGGTTTCGCCGCCGGCCATGTGGGTGATCAGCTCCTCCTTGACCGTGCCGTCCACATCGTCCGCCCCGAACGAGAGGGCGACCTGGGCCAGCTTGGGGCCGATCATCACCCAGTATGCCTTGATGTGCGGAAAGTTATCGAGAAAGCAACGGGCCACCGCGATGTTTTTCAGGTCGTCAAGGCCGGTGGTCTTGGCCAGCTCATGCAGCTCGGTGTTCTTCGGATGGAAGGCCAGGGGGATGAAGGTGAGAAAGCCGTTGGTTTCATCCTGGGCCGCGCGGAGCGCCGCAAGGTGCTCGACCCGCTCCTCCATGGTTTCGATATGCCCGTAGAGCATGGTGGCGTTGCTTTTTAAGCCGAGACGATGGGCGGCCTTGGCAACCTCGAGCCAGCCCTCGCCGGAAAGCTTCTTCTCGCAGGTCCGCTGCCTGATCCGGGGGCTGAACACCTCGGCCCCGCCGCCGGGGATCGAACCCAGTCCGGCACCAACCAGCTCCTTGATGGTCTCGGCCACGGATTTTCCGGCAAGCCCGGCCAGATGGGCGATCTCCACACAGGTAAAGGCCTGGATGTGGATCTCCGGCCGCACCTCCTTGATGCCGCGCAGCATGTCCAGATAATACTGGTAGGGCAGATCCGGATGAATGCCGCCCACCACATGCACCTCGGTGATCGGCTCGGCCAACCGCTCCCGCACCTTGGCCTTGACCTGATCCACCGTCATCTCATAGGCCTGCGGCGATTCCTTGTCCTTGCCGAATGCGCAGAACTTGCAGAGATTGGTGCAGATGTTCGAGTAATTGATGTGCTGGTTGTAGATGAAATAGGCACGGTCGCCGTTGATCCGCTCCCGCACGAGGTTGGCCAGATACCCGACCGCCAGGATATCGTTGCTTGTATACAGCCGGACCCCGTCCGCGGAGCTGAGCCGCTCCCCGGCCTTGAGTTTTTCCAGGACATCTCCAAGTCCTGCCGCAGCCACCATCTGTTCCATTGCTCACTCTCCCTCGTTGTTGCACTGCTGCCTGTCAGGTTGCAATCCGGTACGCAGCACCGCAACCATACTGTCAATCTCCTCATGCAGCCGCCCGGCGGACATCCCGGCAAGCGCCAGCCCCCCGTCGAGATACGGCCGGGCATATCCTTGCAGGAAGCGGTCCAGCATCGCGTCCAGAACAAACACCACCTTATGCGCGGGGATATCGCTGCGCAACACGCCCTGCCCCATGGCCCGGTCCGCAAGCGGCCCGAAATATTCCAGGGAAAAGAGGCGGACCCTGGCCACCAGTTCCTCCCGGCGGGGGACATCCCCTTCGAACAGCACCTTGAGATACACCTGAAAATACTCCGGGTGGTTGTCGATGAAGGCTATCCCTGCCAGCAATACCTGCCTGGCCACGGCAAAAAAATCATCCCGGCCATTGCCCGCGACCGATGCCTTGACATATTGCTTCACCTGCCGGGTAAAGTGGTCAAACACATGCAGGAACAGGGCTTCTTTGTTGTCGAAATACTGGTAGAGCGAGCCCTTGGATATCCCCAACCGCTTGACGATGTTGTTGAGACTTGCCCGCTGATAACCCTGTTCGGCAAATTCGGAAACCGCCGCACGCACGATGCTTTCGCGCTTTTCCGGCGGCAGGTTCACGAAGGTTTGTTTTGGCTGAACAAGAAGGGTATCCATAATATGACCAGGCGGTCACATTATGAAAAATAGAAATTCTCTGCAAGATATTTTTGACGGTTTTCAAAATCATACCCAGCGTTGTCCGGTTAGAATACGGAAAGAGTAGCGAGCAGAGCCTTCAACCCATGATTTCTCTTGCGGAGATAAAATAGAAGGCAGCCTGCCCACCGTTGAAGAATTGGAGGCGGAACTGTCAAGGGATGTGGCGCAAGGCCTCCCGGAAGAGAGGAAACCATGAACGATCGCGGAACTGGAACGCGGGGTACAATGTCTCGCCTTCTCCCCTTATGGCCATAGAATCAATGATCCCGCACTCCCCTTTTTTCAGCAGCCTCCTGGACCTGAACCACCTTGCCAAAGACTGCACCGGCTGGCTGCAACTGCCCGGCATTGTAGCGAAAAACCACGGTCCGGAAAAAATCGATCATCGCCTGCCTGCGACCGGCGACCCTTTTCTGTTCCGGGATAAGGCCGCAGGACGTCATCCTGTTGATGGACATCTTGTATTCGATGTGACAGACATGGCGGTTGTCCAGATACCAGGCATAGGTCAGGCCGAACAGCAGGCCGGGAGGGGTAAAGCCTTCATCGCCGTTCACCAGCCGGGTATAGAGGCGGGGGTCGCCAGCCGCCTGCCGCATCCGGACCAGCCCCAGAAACCGGCCAAGCTCCGCCGGGCTGAAAAAACAGCGGAGCTCCGCCTCCGGCCGCAGAACCAGCCGGAACTCATAGCCCAGGGACAAGCCATCGCGCTCCACGGGCAGCCTGCGTTTTTCCTCGGCGTAATTGCCCAGCAGGGACTGGCCCAGGGCAACCAGCAGACCCACCTCGAACTGGTCCGGATCAGGAAAGATATCCTTGCGGATCTTGATCAGCCGGTCAACGGGATCATAGAATGAGAGGATGGTATCCCATTCCTGGGCCCGCCCCCATTCCTCCCGGTCCAGCAGAACGACTCCGGCGACCCCGTCCAGATGTCCGAGGGGGATATCCCCGTGGCGCCAGAAGATCTCGGCCAGCGCCGGAAGCAGCTCTTCGGCAATGGCCAGGGTGCGCAAACGTTCGCGGATCGCGGCAAAACGCTGGTTGGCCGTCTGCCCCAGGGGATCAAGAAGGACTTCCGCCCCAGCGCCTGACCCGGAGAGCTGGTGGCCCCCGGCCTCGCCGGGGGAATTGCGGATCGCCCACATGACCCGCACCGCGGCGGCCAGGGAAGCGGCATCATGCTGGATCACCCTCCGCTGCTCAATATCCGCCTGGGCATAGAGCCGGGCCTCGATGGGGGAAAAACCCATGGCCCGGACCTTGTCCCGGTCAAGATAGATGGGCACCTTGTTTTCCAGGGCGTAGCTCTGGAGAATGGAACCGGGGATATCACGCAGGCCAAGGACCAGAATCTGCGCAAAAAGCCCCTCCACCCCTCCGGGGATATTGCGGTGATAGGCGGCAAGCAGATCGGAGACATGAAACCGCTGCCGCTGGTGGCCATGGGCGTCGCCATGGGCCATATCGGTTTCCCCGGTCTGGACCCAGAGATTGGCCACCAGCATCTTGAGCGCCCGGCGATTGTCGCGGATCGCCCCGGCAATCCCCGGCACCTGCAAAATCGGCACGATGCTGGTGAACAGGCTGCCCGGGGCGAAGAGAATGATATCCGCCTCGTCAATGGCGGCCATCACCTGGGGATGTGCCTGGGGTTTGGCGGCAAACTCCACGAAAACCCGGTCCACGGGAGAGCCGCGCCGGGCCTGGCCCGACTTGAATTCCCCGCTCACCAGCACCCCGTTGCCATACAGCATCTTGAGCCGGGCCGGAGTGGTGGTGCAGGGACAGACCGCCTCACCATTTGCGCCGATGAGATCGGCCAGCAGGGAGATCCCTGCCACCTCCTCCTTCTGGCCCAGGATGGCGGCGGCGAGCAGGAGATTGCCGAGACAATGGGGCCGGTCGAGCTGGGGATTCAGGCGGGGGTTGGCAAAAAGCGCCGCAAGCAGGGTGGAAAGCCCCTGCCACATGGCCTCGGGCAGCGCAGTCAGATCCAGCCCGGCTCCGGCCAGCAGGTCATTGGGCGAGCCGGGCCGGGTCACGAAACGGTGATTGAACAGGCAATGGAGTTCCCTGCAGACCCGAAGCGCTTCCCGGTCGTCCAGGCCGTACTGGCTGCGCAGCCTCCCCTTCCGGACGGAAGAAAGCAGGACATGACGGATATCGCCCAGGGCGATGAGGGGGAGATCCTTGAGCAGTTCGCCGGTGGAGCCGCCATCGTCGGTGACGCAGACCACGGCCCTGGTTTCGGGAAAAACCTCCTTGAGGCCCTGAAAGGGATCGGTCGGCCAGAGGGGGTTGCGGCTGTCGCCGCCGATGAGATTGGAAAGCCCGGTGCCGCCCCCGAAAACAACCACCCGGACATCCCTGGTTTCCGTGGCGTTCAAGGCCAGGGTCAGGCAAGCCAGCTCCTTGGCCATGGCCGCAGGCGCAGGCGGTGGCCCGGTGAGCGCCAGACCGATGAGCTTCTCGGCCAGATCGCCCTCGGGCAGCAGATCGAGCAGGCCGAACCGCGCATCGCCCATGCGGGAAATCAGCTCGTTGGCGGACAGGGTTTCAGACAAAAATGTTCTCCGCTAAAGATTAGGATAAAGGGGAAAGGTTCAAGGTTAAAGGAAACAGGGAAGTCCCTGCCGGGCCTTTTGCCTTGTACCTTTAACCTCGCTCCTTTCGCCTGTTTTTTTTATAAACCCGTGGCCGCCATCTGCTTGCGCACCGCCGCCTCGGACTCGGCCATGGCGGCCTGTTCATCGTCGGTGAGCTTGAACTGGATGATCCGCTCCACGCCTTTGTTCCCCAGCACCACCGGCACCCCGAGGAAGCAGCCGGAAAAACCGAACTCTCCCTCCACATAGGCGGCGCAGGGCAGCACCCGCTTGCTGTCGGTGAGCACCGCCTCGGCCATCTCCACCGCGGCAAGGCCCGGGGTGTAAAAGGCGCTGCCGGTCTTGAGATGGTTGACGATCTCGGCCCCGCCGTGCTGGGTGCGTTTGACGATGGCGGCCAGTTCCCCGGCGGACAACAGGTCGGTCACCGGCACCCCGGCGACATTGGCCAGCCGGATCAGCGGCAGCATGAGGTCGCCGTGGATGCCCATGACCATGGCGTTGACGTCACGGGCCGCCACCCCCAGGGCCTCGGCCAGAAAGGTACGGTAGCGGGCGGAATCGAGCACCCCGGCCATGCCGATCACCCGCTCCCTGGGGAGGCCGGAGACCTTGAAGGCCGTGTAGACCATGGCGTCGATGGGGTTGGTGACCACGATCAGCACGCAGTCCGGCGCGTATCTGGCCACCTGCTCGGCGCAGGACTTGACGATGGCCACGTTCTTGGCCAGCAGGTCGTCCCGGCTCATCCCCGGCTTGCGGGCGAGGC
>JAJZSH010000173.1 GCA_021822005.1 Deltaproteobacteria bacterium
TAATAAATATATAAAGCGGATGATAGTCATCGCGGCTGAAGCCGCTCCTACCAATGTACAGGTTATCCTTAAGCGACTCCGCAAAAAAACTGCAACACCATGGCCGTAGGAGCGGCTTCAGCCGCGATAATCCTTTAGATATTTATCCACCGAAGTGCTAACGGCTCCTAAAAAGGCAAACTGGCGGCTTCGCCGTTGCTTAGGTCCGCATCCTGTTTTCTGGTAAAGGCTCTGCCGAAATGCGCATACGCCGCCTGGGTCGCCATCCTGCCCCGGGGGGTGCGCATCAAGAGCCCCATCTGAATGAGAAAAGGCTCATAGACATCCTCCAGGGTGGTCTTCTCCTCGCAGGCCATGGTGGCCAGGGTTTCCAGGCCGATGGGGCCGCCCTGAAACTTGTCGATGATGGTCAAAAGAATCCGCCGGTCCATCTCGTCTAACCCTTCCTGGTCCACGCCCAGCATGTTCAGGGCCTCATCCGCCACCTGGGCCGTGATGCTGCCCTGGGCCCTCACCTCGGCAAAATCCCGCAACCGCTTGAGCAGCCGGTTGGCTATCCTCGGGGTGCCCCGGGAACGGCGGCCGATCTCCAGAGCCCCGCCTTCGTCCATGGGCACGCCCAGGAGGCTGGCCGACCGTTTGACAATGGTCACCAGTTGGTCCGGCGTATAAAAATCAAGACGCAACACCATGCCGAAGCGGTCCCGCAAGGGCGGAGTCAAAAGGCCGGTCCTGGTTGTCGCCCCCACCAGAGTGAAGCGCGGCAGATCCATCTTGACGCTGCGCGCCCCTGGCCCCTGGCCGATGATCAAGTCCAGCTGATAATCCTCCATGGCCGGATAGAGAATCTCCTCGACCACATGGTTGAGGCGGTGGATCTCATCGATGAAAAGCACATCGCCTTCCTGGAGGCTGGTGAGGATAGCGGCCAGATCCCCGGCCCGCTCGATCACCGGGCCGGAGGTGACCCGGATGTTGGCGCCCATCTCGTTGGCGATGACGTAGGCAAGGGTGGTCTTGCCCAGGCCGGGAAAGCCATGCAAAAGGACATGGTCCAGGGCCTCGCCCCTGGCCTGCGCGGCCTTGAGCGCAATACCGAGATTGCTCTTCAGCTGCTCCTGGCCGATGTACTGGTCAAGCAATTTGGGCCGCAGCGCATGATCAACCGGCTCGATCTCAGCCGCCACGGGAGAAACCAACCGTTCTTCGTGATTCACACCAGGGCCCTCAAGGTCTGACGGAGCAGTTCTTCAAGCCGCATGGCGGCAAAGGCCTCGGCACCTGCCTGCTGCCGGACCGCAGTGAGCGCCTCCCTGGCCCGGACCACGGGATAGCCGAGATTGAGCAGGGCGGAAATCGCATCGTGCACCCGTTGGTCTTCTCCCGGCACAGTAAGGGCGGGAGAAGAGACGGACAGCGCCTCGGGCACGAACTGGACCTTGTCCTTCAGTTCCAGGCAAAGCCGCTCCGCCGTTTTCTTGCCCACTCCGGGCAGCCGGGTAAGGCGGGCCAGATCATCGTGCAGGATGGCCCGGGCCATCTCCGCCGGAGAGATCCCGGCGAGCATATGCACGGCCAGCTTGGGCCCTATCCCGGAAACCGTGTTCAAAAGCTGAAACATCTCCTTTTCCGCGGGCTCAAGAAAGCCATAGAGGTTGAAAGCGTCCTCGCGAACCACCGTCTGGATGTGGAGAAAAACCTCCTCCCCCACCCCCGGCAGCCGGGTCTGCCCGCTCTGGGGGAAAAAAACCTCGTACCCCACTCCGCCCACGTCAACAATGAGGGATTCGGGTAGTTTTTTAAAAAGCATTCCTCGCAGGCAGGCAATCATCTCGGTGTCTATTATGGAAGAATTTTGTTGAAATCGCAACAACTGCGATTTCAACGATTATTGCTGCGGAGCTTGTGATTTTATGTAGTGGACCTGTGGCCTTCTGGGGTTATTACAAAACCATCGGTTTTGGCAAGAAGAGAAGCAAAAAGCATGTTAGCGCGAACCGATCTGGTGAACGCTTACCTCAGCGGGGCAAATTGCTATGACTGGCACGGCAAATAGCCACGGCCAAGGCGTCAGCCGCGTCATGGCTGGGCGAGGCGGCAAGCTTCAGAAGAACCCGGACCATCTGCTGCACCTGCTCTTTCGGCGCCTGACCATACCCGGCCACCGCCTGTTTCACCACGCGGGGACTGTATTCCTCCAGGAGCAGGCCATGCTGCCTGGCGGCCAGGATGAGCACCCCGCGGGCATGGCCAAGCTTTAAGGCCGAGCGGGGATTGACTGCGGTGAAGATATCCTCCACCCCGGCCAGCTGCGGCTGATATGTGGCAATGACCTCGCGGATGCCGTCGTAGATCTCCTGAAGCCGCTCGGGAAACGGCTTCTTTTCCGAGGTCCGGATCACCCCGCAGGTGACAAAGGTAAGGGCGTGGCCCTGCCGGTCGATCACCCCATAACCGGTTGCCCGCGAGCCGGGATCAATCCCGAGAATGCGGACGGTTTCCGCCCCTGCCTTGGCTTTGCCCGGGGTCATGCCTAGGAAATTTTTTCCATCAGCGCATCGGGGATATCAAAGTTGGCATGCACCTTCTGCACGTCATCAAAATCCTCCAGGTTGTCGATGAGCTTCATCAACTGGATGGCCGTCTTTTCCTCGGCGACCTCAACGGTGTTCTTGGGAATCATGGAGATGGAGGCCTCGACAAAGGTGACCCCGGCTTTCTCCAGCGCCTCCCGCACCGCGTTGAAATCATCGGGAGCGGTCAACACCTGGAAGATATCGCCATCCTCAACCACATCCTCCGCCCCGGCCTCCAGAGCAAGTTCCAGGAGCTTTTCCTCATCCATCATCGCCCCCTTTTCCACCAGGAGGGAGCCTTTTTTGTCAAACATGTAGGAAACGCACCCGGTCTCGCCCATGTTTCCACCGGACTTGCCGAAGAAAAAGCGCACCTCGCCCACGGTCCGATTCCGGTTGTCGGTGAGACACTCAACCAGAACAGCCACCCCGCCCGGCCCGTAGCCTTCGTAGGTGATCTCCTCATAGTTCGCCCCTTCCAACCCGCCGACACCCTTCTTGATGGCCCGCTCGATGTTGTCCTTGGGCATGTTCACGGTTCTGGCCGCGACAATGCCGGCGCGCAGTCGGGGATTGGCCTCGGGGTCACCGCCGCCCATGCGGGCAGCCACGGCAATTTCCTTGGCAAGCTTGGTGAACATCTTGCCACGCTTGGCGTCCTGGGCGCCTTTACGATGCTTGGTGTTAGCCCATTTTGAATGTCCGGACATGGCTTACTCCTTGAAGTTAAAAATTAAAAATGCAGAGTTAAAAATTAAAAAAACTCTTGGCCTTTCCGTGGCACTCTGCATTATTCATTTTGCCTTACTCATTTCTTTAAATCCCATCCCCAGCACAAAAACCTCACGGCTTTCCGGACGGGAACTTTTCGGTTTCACTATCTTGGTCACGCGGAAATGGCGGCGAACCTCGTCCACAAACGCCTTAAAATCCTCGCCCTCAAACACCTTGCAGTAGAGATTGCCGTCCGCGCGCAACATTTCCTGGGCAATTTCCAGAACCCGACGGGAAAGCCCCAGCGACTGCTGCTGATCCGCCCATTTGTTCCCGGTGGTGCGCGGGGCCATGTCGCTGATGATCACCGCGAACTCCGGAGAGATGGCGCGCACCCGGTCCAGCACCTCGGCGGTCATGATGTCGCCGTGCAGAAAGGAAAACTTGGCGCTGTGCCCCTTGGTGTTGATCTGCCCGAAGTTGAGGTCAACACCAACCACCAGCCCCTGCGGGCCAACGGCCTGGGCCGCGTACATGGACCAGCTGCCGGGCTGGCAGCCCAGATCGAGCACCGCGTCGCCCTTTTTCAGCAGCCCGTACTTCTGCTGGGCCTCTTCCAGCTTGTACACCGAGCGGGCGGGATAGCCTTCCTTCTTGGCCTTTTTGAAGTAATGATCCTGAACTTCTTTCACAGGCCTGCCGCCTTGCTTGGGGTCTGCACAGTTTCCGTGCCGCTCCACAAAAAAACATCGGTGAAAAACGGTTATATTTAGCCTGTTTATCACTTCTTGACAAGCATAATCCCCAGGCGACTGAGCATGGTGTTTCCGGAATTGTCAAGGGACTATGTGCGGAGCAGAGGGCGTTGGTGTGGGGCTGTTACGCCACAGGTGAAATGGATATGCCTTGATCACAGCGGCTCGATCTTCACCGACTCGATAAGGTGCCTGAAGATCGCCTGCATCTGTGCCTGGCGTTCTGAATACTTGAAAAAACCGAGATCAGCGCCAAGGTTAAATGCCAGGGGAGGGTGTACAAAGGATTGTGTAAATGGCCTCTGCGAGGGTAGAGAGTTGATCCTCTCGATCAATAATTGAGCATGTTGTCCCCCTGATTGGGGCGGGAGTGGTGTGGGGAGCAGCGCGCATCCGGCAGGGCAGCCTGTGCATCCCCTGTGGGGCAGAAATTTTTTTCGGGGCGAACGCTTTTATTTTGCTTGCGTTTTTCTGCGGCGTCAGGAGATACTAAAAATAGTTGTTGTCGAAAAAAATGATCAAGGAGGGAATACTATGCGAAAATGGAACATACTGTTGTGCCTGATGTGTGTCGGTTTTCTTACGGCCTGCGGAACGAAGCAGTCGAATCTGCCCCATGACGGCGGGAATCTTTCCGCCAAACTCGGGCAGGGCTATGTGCAGAAGGTGGAAACTGCCCTGTTTATGCTGGACGCCTCTTCGACCATGTTTGACGGCTATGAAGGGACACAAAAATTCAGCATTGCACAGAATCTGCTGCTGCGCATGAACAGCGCCATTGCCGGCCTGAAACTGGATACCGGCCTGCATGTGTTCGGCCCGGTCATGGGACCGAACCAACAGGACAGCAAGCTGGTGTATGGCATGAAAGCCCATGACTCCGCAGAATTTGCAAAAGCGGTCATGGCTGTCAAACTGGGCGGTCTCACTCCCATGGCCAAACCCCTCACCGAAAGCATCAACACCCTGCGGGACAGCAAGGGCCGCATTGCCGTGATTCTGGTCGGTGACGGCAAAAGCACCAACACGGCCGATCCCATCAAGGCCGCGGCAGAACTGAAAAAGGTCTATGGCGACAGGATCTGCATCTACACCGTGCTGGTCGGCAATGACCCGAAAGGCAAGGCGACCATGGAAGGTATAGCCCAGGCCGGTGGCTGCGGCTTTGCCACCACGGCTTCCACTCTTTCTACCGGCAGGGAGCTGGCCAGCTTCCTGGAAAGAGTCTTTCTGGAAAAAGCGTCTGCTCCGGTCCCTGTTGCGATTGCGCCGGTTGCCAAGCCTGCGGTGACAGAGCGCATAGTCCTGCGCGGCATCAACTTTGATTTTGACAAGGCGATCATCAAGCCGGAATTCATGCCGGTGCTGGATGTGGCCAAGGGGATCCTGAAGGAGCGGCCGAATCTCAAGGTGGTGATCGAAGGCCACACCTGTGATATCGGTTCCGAGGCATACAACCAGAAACTCTCCGAGCGTCGGGCCCGGGCCGTCTCTGATTACCTGGTGCAGAACGGCGTGAATGCCGCCAACCTCAGCACCGTTGGCCATGGCGAGATGCAGCCCGTGGCGGACAACAAGACGAGAAGCGGCCGGGAACTCAACAGACGGGTCGAGTTCAAGGTCATGCAGTAACTAACAGGCTGTTGAAAACTCTGTTTTTCGGCAGCCTGCGGACGATGCAGGGAAGCATCGTCAATTTCAGCATGTGAACATGTTGAAATTGTGAGGAATCGCAAAATTCACTTTTGCGATTCCGGAGTTGAAAAAAGCCATGGATGGCCTTTTTCAACATCCTGCTAAATGCGATCAACAGGGGAGTCGTCAGCGCTCTTACCGGCTCCCCCTTCAGGGGAAACATACATGAAACGCTTCTGTTTTGTCATGCCAAGGAGACAACAACTGGGGCTGGCTCTTTTTTTCGCGGTTCTGTTGTTGTCGCCGGTCCTTTGCGGCCCGGCCCTGGCCGGGGAAGGTGTACCTCCCGCCATTCTGGCAAGTTTTGAGAGCTTCAGTAAAGGCTGGATGGCCCGGCTTGAACAGGTCAACCAGCAGAACAGCCGGACCCTGAAGTCGGAGTCGGCCACCAATGGCCGCGTGGTCGGTCGCTATGTCTGTTATGGGCCTGACTGTATGCGGGAAGTGCGCGGCACCGAGTCCAAGGCCACGCCCTATGTGGGGATTATTCGTTATGCCCAGAAAGTGATGGAGAAAGAAGGGGATACCCCGCAAAAAATGAGGGAACACCCGGGTGTGCCGACCAGCGAGATCCAGGTCACGGAGATTTTTCGATACACCGGCGGTCGCTGGGTGTATTGAAGTTTTTTTGTTTTATTACAAGACCCATCCGGAGCAACTGCTCTGGATGGGTCTTGCTTTTTCAAGATGTTCCCGAAGAAAGGCCGAACAGATTCCGCTGGCAGGGGTCCGCCCCTTTGCTTCCATGGCCCGGACAAAAAGAAAGCGTCCCAAGTTGCGCTGGTACTCGGTCCATTGATAGCCATCGCCCCGCCCCTGAGGTAGGCTGAAAATTATGGACACGAAAACTCTGATCATTCATAAACCAGAGTGGAGGTGTCATCATGGGAAAAATTCCGCACGGCCGGTACACAAAAGAATTCCGGGAAGAGGCCGCCCGGTTG